>JASGGE010000131.1:0-11010 GCA_047605205.1 Siphonobacter sp. | reverse complement strand
ATTGTTTGGATCTCTTCTGCCATACGATACTTTTTGAGTTCGTCAAAACGAATTGTTCTTATAAGGTTATGTTTTCTAATGATGGTTTATGCTACGTAAATGGCTGGTTACGTAGCTACATCCCTAGCTCGTAACCTTAATCATTCCGTTTGCATCACTCAAACTCTGTTCGAAGGATGTCCAGCAATTCGTCGACTGTTTCTTCTTCCAGTTCGGTGCGGCGTACTAAATCGTCTTTGCCCATAGCAATAACACTCTTAGCCGTATCAAGCCCAACCCGGTGAAGTTCGTCCAGAATCCACTGTTCAATTTCGTCAGAAAATTCGTTAAGTTCAACGTCATCCTCATCTACAGGCCCTTCTGTTTCCCGGAAGACGTCAATCTCCATGCCAACCAATTTGCCAGCCAGTTTAATATTCTGGCCGCCTTTACCAATGGCCAGCGAAATCTGATCGGGCTTTAGCCAGGCCGAGATCCGCTTGTCATCTTTATGTATACTCATCCGGCTGATTTTAGCAGGACTCAATGCCCGGGCAATCAGCAACTCAAGATTATCTGTGAAATTAATCACATCGATATTCTCATTGTTCATTTCCCGTACAATGGTATGAATCCGGCTTCCTTTCATACCAACGCAGGCTCCTACGGGATCAATCCGATCATCGTATGATTCTACGGCTACCTTAGCACGTTCGCCCGGCTCACGTACAACCTTACGAATCATAATCAGGCCATCCATAATTTCAGGAATTTCCTGTTCAAACAGGCGTTCCAGAAATACGGGTGATGTACGTGACAAGGTGATTTTTGGGGTGCCGTTATTCATTTCTACTTTATGAATAACCGCTTTTGTCGAATCTCCTTTTTTGAAACGATCACGTGGAATTTGCTGATCACGGGGTAAACTCAGTTCATTTCCCTGAGCATCCAGGCAAATAATTTCACGGCCTAATACCTGATAAACTTCCACGGTCAGTAATTCGCCTACCTGATCTTTGTAGCGGATATAAAGAATTTCTTTCTCCATATCCTTTACTTTCTGAATCAGTGTCTGACGAGCCGTCTGCACAATCCGGCGACCAAAGTCAATCAGTTTTACTTCTTCTACTACTTCTTCTCCAACCTCAAAGTCTTTCTCAATTTTACGAGCTTCCGCCAGAGGGATCTTATCGTAATCCCAGATATCTTCAGAGTCATCATCCACAATTTCACGCGTCCGGAACATTTCCAGGTCACCGTTGTCTGGGTTAATGATAACGTCAAAGTTTTCGTCTGTACCGTATTTCTTACGAATCATCGTCCGGAAGACATCTTCCAGAATTTTCATCATTGTGGGACGGTCAATGTTCTTCTCTCTCGCAAAATCAGCGAAGGAAGCAATCAGCTCTGCACTGTTCATCGGTTCGTCATGGTTATGTTGGTTGCTGGTCACCTGGAATTGAATCCAGTTCTACATGTCATTTAAAAGAAATCAATACCTGAGCCTTTTTAAGTTCCGAATAAGGTATGCTTATTGGCAAAACGGGCTCGGTTACTTTTTTCTTTGGATCTTCGAGCAGGACAACAGCTTCGTCGGTTACTGACTCCAGCACCCCGATCTTATCGCTGCCATCGGCCAACTGTAAACGTACTTTGCGACCTACATTTTTCCGGAATTGCCGTATTTGTGTTAAAGGAAAATCGGTACCAGGCGAAGACACTTCTAGTGTATAAGCATTTTCAAACAAATTGAGTTCCTCAATTTGTCGTCCTAATTCCCGACTTAAATCCGCACATTCGTCAATCGTGATTCCGCTGTCGCTATCTATTAAAACAGTTACTTTCGACTTCACTCGTGAATTACTTACCTGAACATCGACAATGAAAAAACGCTCGTCAGGCAGTATCGCCGCAGCTAGTTCCGTTATTTTTGCTTTCAGGTTCATACCTTCACCGTGTCTTCCATGAAGACACCACATCATAAATACTTAAGAATGAGCCGAAACATAAGCCCCGGATAAAGAAAAAAGAGGAGTTTCAGACCCCTCTTTTCGTCAAAACCGCTGCAAAATAAAACATTTTTTGCTAATTAAGCAATAGATCGGGGGTCATTTTAGGTTGACGCCTGACGCACCATTTAGCGTTTAATTACTTTCTATTGCTATCTTAATTCCCTGCTGAATGCCCAAAAAGTTTCGCTCTGAAAGCTTCTTAAGTAAAGTCATGGCTCTTGTTACCTATCTACTCGTGATCTATGTAGTGATAGGGTATGTATTTGCCTATACTCTCTGGTATAAACATTGGGTTGTAGGGTTTTGGCTGATGGCATTGCCCTTGGCCATGGCTGCATTACTCATTCTATCGGTTGGTTGGTTTTTGTTCCGGGTAAGCCGAGCCTGGCTCCCTACTGCGGTACTTTTCTTAGGCTGGCCTCTGTGGCAACGTACTATTTCCTGGCATGATAAACCATTCGTTACAAGCCTGCGGGTTACTACGTTCAATGTTTCTTCGTTTGCTTCTTTGCGTTTTTATGAGGATCATACCATTAAACCGACTCAACAGATCCTTAACTGGATTAAGAAAAATGACGCCGATATTTTATGTATGCAGGAATTTTACAATTGGGAAGAAGATAATAAACCTGACGAATTCCGAACGGTTAGCTTTTTAAAGAGGCTTGGGTACCGGTATTATTCGGTTATGCAAACGCCCGAAACAATTAGTGAAAATATTGGGTTTTTAGGCCCAGCCCTTTTTTCAAAATACCCTATTATTAACAAGCGTTCGCAATTTTTCAAGGTCTCAACGACTCATAATGGGTATGTTATAGCTGACATTAAACGAAATCAGGATACCATTCGTGTAATCAGTGTACACCTGGCGTCTATGGGTGTTCGCGTAGGGCAGATTATCAAAGAAGGAAATTCTAAAAAAGCAGAAACCAAGGATATACTCATAAAGCTTAAAAATGGCTTTGAAGATCACGTTCCTGAAATAGCAGAAATCGTTGCAGAGATTAAGAAAAGTCCTTATCCACTTATTCTCTGTGGGGATTTTAATGAAGTACCAACGTGCCTTTCCTATGGTTCGGTTCGGCGGTATCTTAATAATAGCTTCGAAACGGCTGGTAAAGGGCTTGGCTTTACGCTAAACCGTAGCCCCTATTTTATTCGAATTGATAATCAGTTTTATAGTTCTCACTTTAAAGCAACCAGCCATACGGTTGACCGTTCTGTTAAATCTTCTGATCATTTTCCGGTAACTGTTACTTACGATTATTAATTCTCTAAGACCTGTTTTTCAATGGTCTATACCTAAAGGAGCCCATCTACCTTGAAAATAGATGGGCTCCTTATGTATTATAATAGATCAGCTATACGATCAGCTTCCTTTTTTTACCAGTGCATACTGGATATTTGGATAACCGCGTTCGCCACCGTCATTGGTTATGAAATTCAGGAACTTGAGTTTATAGACGTTTCCTGCGGCATCTTTAATTACATAGAAACGATCCGTTTTAACGCCTACTGTTCCACCAGAAGTAACCCGCCAGTTAGAACCAATTGTATTCCTCGCACTTGAGAAAGTGGTAGTACTAATATTACTTTCTGCATAATCATCGTACGAAACGGTGCTTGTTAATACTTCAGCAGCCGTAGCACCACCTAAATAATTTACAAATACAAAATCTGAATAGGTGTAAGGAACAGTTTCTGAAGCTTTGTAAGTTGCTAACGTCCATTCTATATCCCAGCTTGCTGTAGCTGGCTCTACACTTACAGATGCTCCTGAGGTTAAGGAAACATAACCAAAATTATACGTGGCATCTTTAGTAATAGTCAAGGTTTTGAAGGTGGTTTCTGTAATTTTTGCGTACTGCAAGGTATAACCAGTAGTGCCATTACGTAATATCCGGATCTTATACCAGGGTTTCTGCGTAACACCTGCTTTACCTGGATTTAAGATGTACACAGGGTTTTCAGAATCAGTTGCCGAAACAGCCTGAATAACGGTCTTGGTAATATCCCCTTCTACATCATCAATGACATCGAAAGTTCCCTGGCCTTGCCCTAAAATCAATACGGAAGTTAGAGAAGTAGTATCATCAGCTGTTACAGCGGTTAAATCCGTTTTAGAGAGAGCTGTTGCTGTTGCTCCTGTTGTACCATTAATAACCACGCGGAAATCACTGCCCGAGTAGAAACCTAAATCCCAGCTGTTACGGGCTACTGAAGTCTGTGCATTCCCACTAAAATCAACAAATACTGAGTTAATAGCACTCGATCCACCTTCGCCACCATTCAATTTCATGGTCGAGCCTGAAGAAATAATCTGGGCAAAGCTAAGTTTCAACGTAGCCGTTGTACCGACAATAACGGGGCTAGTAGCAGTGGTGATTGTGAAATCAATGGTTTCAGTACCCGCTAGTATAATATCAGCAACTTTGCTTACTTCAAAGGAAGCGGTGTTACTATTAGCAGGTACCGTAACTGAGATTACGCTACTAACGGCAGCAGGAGTAGTGGTAAAGTGCGTACCATAGGTAACGCCGGCAGCTTGCATTTGAATGGTAACCGTAGTGGCAACATCAACATTCCGGGTTAACGTCAGGTTAATGGTTGTACTAGTTGAATCCGAAGAAAATCCAACCTCACTCGCGGTAAACTGAACGGTATTATCAGGTAGAGCCGGGTCTTTCTCGGTACAGGACGAAACAGCGATAATCAGTACAAAAAGATAAGTGAAAAAATGTTTCATAAATAGATCGGATTACAGTAAATGAAAATGTGTAGTTTATGTGAATACGTTGTTCAGGAATGTATGTTTAGGTTATCGTTACTTTTTAGACCAGTTAAAGGTTACCCCCAGGAAATACGAGCGACCATAACTGAGCGGTACGGGCCCGCCTGTGCTATGGGCACTTCCTGCATCGGTTGAAGTATTAGCCAGGCTGGTTACCCCAAAAATGTTTTTTACACCACCATTTAGTGTCAGAGACTTTAACAGTGATTTACTAAAGGTGAAGTCAACCCACTGATAGGCTGCTGTTTCTGCTAAATGAATGGTTGTTGTCCCATCGGTCCCTGTGGATGTTTCATAAGAGGGCCGCTTACCAGTATATTTATAGAAGAGGTTAAGCTTGGTACCAATTTTGTTAAGAGAGTAACTCAGATTAGCATTTACTTCGGGTGACCATACAAATTCAGGGAGTTCTGTATCTGAAGAAGAGAGATCATTATAACGGCCAATGTACGACATCCCTAATGAGGCCTGCATATTTCCCCAGTTTACTACATTATTAAGCGTTCCACCCGTGGTTTTAAAACGATCGATGTTGATATAGGTAGTTACAGAAGGATTATCGGCATCGACTCCATAACTAATCAGATCTTTGAAATCATTGTAGAAAAACCCAAGTGTTGAGCTAGCATGTAGCCCTTTTTTCTGAATGGCCTGCCAAACAAATGAACCCGTAAAGCTGTTAGAATACTCGGCTTTTAGATCTGGGTTACCAATAATGGAGTGGCTAGCATCAAAGAAGGTAAAGTAAAGTTCTCGTAAAGCTGGCGAACGGAACCCACGAGCATAAGCCAAGCGTAAGTCCAGTTTTTTACTTAATGAAAACTTAGTATTTACAGCAGGAATAACGGGCGGAGCATCATAAACTGAATTTTTGAGGAAGCGTAATCCTGGTCGAATGTTTATCCAGCTGGCTGGCTTAATTTCGGAGGAAACAAAAAAGGCAAAATCATTAATTACGGGTGTCCCCTGGATTCGGTCGCCACTTGCCCGGTCATGATTTACTTCAATACCCGGTTGCAGGTTAACTGTTTCTGAAACTTTATATTGGGCAGTTCCCCGAAAAACAAAGCTTTGAAAAGATGAGATATCCTGTTCTCCTGTTCCGGTGGAAAGCGTACGTTTGCCCGTTGCCAGATCTAAAATGGTAGTCTGGGTCCGCCGACTATAATCCGTATAACCCGCTATAGCGTTGACACCAAGGCGTTCTGAGGCTTTCCAGCCACTTTGTAACTGATGCATTACCCGATTGGTAATGTATTTTTTATCACTGGCCTGCTGTGTATTTGTGTTTACGACCCCTTCCGAAAGTATTACCTCATGCAGGCCATCTAGTCGGTAACGGAGGTTAAAACGATCGCCAAAGTAACCAACCGTTCCATTTGCTAGTAACTGATCTTTCGGTAGCCAGTCTGGCGTACGGGTAGTTGATGTTCCTTGCCAGCCACCGAAGTTATTCCGGGTGCCCCCGGCTCCAACAATCCAGCCTTTCTTTTGCCAGTTTACATTTACACTCTGGTTATGAACGCCTTTCCCACTAGCAGCACTGTATTCATCGCCAGCGGTTTCTTCCTGTACACGAGCCATTACAGAAAGCTGGGCATCGAAGTTCTTTTTGGTAATAATGTTAATTACTCCTGCTAACGCATCTGAGCCATATGAAACAGACATGGGCCCTTCAACGATTTCAATTCGCTCGATACTATTAATGTCAATCTGATTCAAACTTTCACGCGTATCGCCTCGATCTAACATCGGTACCCCATCCAGCAAGATTTTTACACTTCGCCCCGTCATACCCATCAATTGAATATCAGTTGTACCTAGGGTATTATCGTTGGTGAAGCGAATCCCTAATTCTGTATTCAATATTCCCGTAAGTGACGTTGCGGAACGGGCCTGGATCCGAGCTAAATCAATGGTCCGAATCTGAAAAACGGATTGTTTCACAGACTGAGGTTCAAACTGCCCAGTCACCACTACTTCATCCAGCGAACGATCCTTTTCATTTAAAACTACAGCAAGTGAGGTAGTTTCGTTAGCTTTTACTTCAACACGGACTATAATTGCACCCATCCCCACCCGACTAATCTGAAGATTATGCTTTCCGGCAGTTACCTTTTTAAGCAGATACACTCCATTACGGTCAGAGAGTGTTCCTATAACCGTTCCCTGTACCTTAATACTGACCATTTCGACAGCTTCTCCCACCGAATTAGTTATCTGGCCTTTAATACTCCCATGCTGGGCGTATGCTCCAGCAGTCAGTAAGCAAAAGCTGGCTATACTGATAAAATATAGATGAATAAAGCGAAGGTAAAACACTGCTATAAGCAAGGAGTTATGTTTATTTAGATTTAATCTAACTTGACACAAAGATACAATCACCTTGTATTTGGCAAGTTTTTATTTGAAAATTTTAGTTTATTCTTTATTATTTTATATTTTAATATTTCTGAAAGCTTTTAAAATTTAAAAAGGCGGCTCCAGTGAGAGCCGCCTTTTCATGATCTTAATACGTATTAGCTTTTCTATGGATGAGCCGCCAGCCATTCTTCTCCACTCTCGTAAATTTCCTTTTTCCAAATCGGGACGACCTCTTTTAAGGTATCAATAAGCCATTTGCAAGCTTCAAAAGCATCCGAGCGATGTGGCGTAGCCACTGCGATTACCACAGCTACCTCCGCAATTTGTAATACGCCTTTTCGGTGGACAATTGCTATTTTTTCCACCGGCCAACGTCTTTTTGCTTCTTCTGCCAATTCGTTCATCTTACGAATCGCCATTGAGTCAAATGATTCATATTCCAACCGCACGACTTCTTTAGAATTATTGTGATTGCGTACGGTGCCAATGAAGACATCAACAGCCCCTGCCCGATCTGACCGAACAGCATTTAAACAAACCTGAATATCAATTGGTTGATCCGTAATAGCGATCATAAAAAGTCACATCAATTTTGTTTTGTGATACATAATTTATTGTCTAACCGCCACTTACGGGAGGAATCAGAGCAATTTCATCGTGTTGATTTAGTTTTTGGTTAGGTTCAGCATAATCATCATTAACTGCTATTACCAATGATTTTAGTTCAGAAAGCCCTGGATATTGGCCTTTCATGTAATTCAGTAACTCTTGTACCGTATCACCCTCCTGCAGAAAAACAGTCTGCCTGGACTGACCAATAATATCACGCGTGATTCCAAAGAGTTGAATGGTAAGTTCCATAGCTCAAAGTTGAAAAAGGATAACGGAACAAGTTTATATTTTTTTCGTTTATTTGTTTATGATGCTTTCTGAACGCCTTTACGACAATCACGGCCGGCCCATTCAATATTTACGACTGGCTGTAACGGATCGTTGTAATCTACGCTGTTTTTACTGCATGCCAGCGGGAGGCATTCCTTATGTGCCTGACAAGCAGCTACTTTCTTACGAAGAAATGCTGCGTCTGTCGGCTATTCTTGCCCGGTTAGGCGTCCGAAAAGTACGCATTACGGGTGGCGAACCCTTTGTTCGTCACCAATTAATGAACTTTTTATACCAGCTAGCCAATCTTTCCGGCATTGAGGAAATCAGTATTACCACCAATGGGGTACTTACTCAAAAATATATTCCTGATTTAAAAGCCCTGGGTATTCGCTCCATCAATTTAAGTCTGGATTCCCTAGATCGTAAGCGTTTTTTTCACATTACCCGCCGGGATGAATTTCCTACGGTAAAACGCTGCCTTTACCAGCTTCTGGACGCAGGATTTAAAGTAAAAATCAATGCCGTAGTTATGGCAGATCGTAACATTGAGGATTTAATTCCGCTGGCTCGTCTAACCGAAAAAAACCCTCTTTCCGTACGGTTTATTGAAGAAATGCCCTTCAATGGAGAAGGGGCCCATTACCCAACTTTGCACTGGAATTACCAACGTATTCTTGAACATCTAAAAACAGCCTTTCCTGCCCTGGAAAAATATTCGGACCCCGAACATTCAACGGCTTATCACTATCAGGTTCCGGGATTTGCCGGCAATATCGGCCTGATAGCTGCTTTCTCCAGAACATTCTGTGGCAGTTGTAACCGGATTCGCTTAACAGCCCAAGGGATGCTGAAAACTTGTTTGTATGATGATGGAGTATTAAACCTGCGAGATTTGATACGTAGGGGTTATTCGGATGAGCAATTGCAAAACGAGTTTATGAGAGCATTTCAGCACAGAGCCAAAGATGGTTTTGAAGCGGAAACCCAACGCTCGACGCTCATTCGTGAATCCATGACTACCATTGGTGGGTAAGTTCTTAATCATAAATTTATAAAGCCATGAGAGAATTACACGATACTTGCCCCTTCGTGGTGATGATCTGCGAAGGAAGTAAATGCAGCCGCAATCAGCGGAACCTTCGCAAAACATTTAAACACGAATTAAAAGAACGAGGCCTTAAACCTCACGTTGAACTGGTTGAAATAGAGTGTACCAGCCGTTGCAAGCAAGGCCCCATTATAGCCATTCAACCTCATAATCTGTGGTTGGGTGAAGTTCGGGAATCAGATGTTCCCGAACTTCTCGATGAATTATTTACACCACAATAGGCTTAGATTTACATAATTGTCTAACATTAGCCCACTCTGACCCCTTTCTTTTTGTGCTCACTTTCTGGCAAGATCTTTTTCAGGATATTCTACCAGGAAAACACTAAGGCCGGAAAGTAGATTGGGCCGATAACATTCCTGTTAAGCTTCGTCAAGGTAAATTGGTCTGAAATTGTTCGATTAAACTAGCTGAATGTACGGTTCATTTCTTCTCGTCCTAAGTCAGTATCTGCCACTTCCAGTACTATAATTTCCAAGACACCAGGATGGTATAAGAATACGTTTCCGTACAGAGAGAGTATTTTTGTTATATTTTTAGCTTGGTCTTGCTGATCAATATGTAAACAATTTGATACGATTTACAGAAACTGAATAACACAAACCATACCCCTTAAGCCCGGCTTGTTGCATGATATACCATTTTGTTGCATGAAAAAACCCGTCAAACGACTTTACAAATACCTAATCAGTTCACTCGGGACGGTCATTGTTCTGGCGGGGGTGGCCATGGGAGCGGCATATATGTATCAAGACCATCTTTTCAAACGCGTACAGCAGGAAATTAATAACCGGATTCAAGGTACCCTATCAGTCGAAGATTTCACCATTCGCTTCTGGGATCAAACCCCCGGGTTACTGGTAGTCTTTCAGAATGTTCATTTACATGATCGACAATACGGTCGTCATCATCGAAAATTTCTGACACTGCGTGAAGTTCGCATCCGGCTGGACATTACTTCTATTTTTCGTAAGCAGATTCGTATTAAAACCATTCACCTGGTTGAAGGTCATTTATTTGCCTTCCGGGAAGCAAATGGATACGCCAACTGGACTATTTTTGAAAAAGACTCACTATCTCAGCATACCGGGGCAATGTCCTCAAACAACCGGGGATTTCTGATTGAAATGAATGATCTGCGTCTGGAAAAAGTCTCTGTTCACTTTGCCGATTCCTTACGGCATAAATGGTATGGAGGTATTTTCCAGAAAATTGATTGCCATATTAAAGGTACGCCTACGGGTTTCAAAGCCCAGTTACGTGGCCCAATGCATCTGAATGGTTTGGCCTTCAAGAGTTCAAAAGGAAGTTTTGGTACTAATCAGGAAACGGAAATCAGGCTTAATCTGGACTTGGATACGGCAGCTCATCGACTGACACTGGAGCCCTCCCAGCTTGTTTTTGAACAGATTGACACATTACATGCCAGAGGGGTCTTTCAATTCCATACCCAGTCTCCTCCTGATATGCAATTATTCATGAATATCCGGGGAATACCCTTAGCCAAAGGACTTGATTTAGTACCCCATTCATTAGCGGCTGCCATAGGCAAATTCAACGTCTATCCAATTGTTGAACAGGCTGATATCCGTCTGGCAGGCTCAATGGGACCGCGAGTCCAGCCTTATATTTTTATTCGCTTTAAAACCGGCCCTACCGAATTTGCCTCTGCTATTGGTCTTTTAAATAATCTTCGAACAGAAGGCCAGTTTACGAATCAGGCTAATAAGGCTCTTCCGCCCAGCGACGAAAATTCACGGCTTAATTTCACCAAATACAATGCCGACTTTGAGTACGTTTTACCGATCAGTGGTCGCATGGTTATTCATAACTTAATTCATTCCCGTGCCTTTGTTACCACTCACGTTAAT
>JASGGE010000130.1:0-11183 GCA_047605205.1 Siphonobacter sp. | reverse complement strand
TTTACAATGAAAATTGATTCTCACCAGCATTTCTGGCATTTTGATGAAGCAAGACATTCCTGGATTACCCCTGCAATGGAAGCCATCCGCCGTGACTTCATGCCTGAAGATCTACTTCCACATTTACAAGCTAATGGCATTGATGGTTGTATTGCCGTACAGGCTGATCAAACCGAAAACGAAACTGAGTTTTTATTGGGTTTAGCTCAGCAGCATGAGTTCATTAAAGGCGTAGTAGGCTGGATTGACTTACGCTCTGAACATATAAAAGAACGGCTCGAATACTTCAAGCTTTTTCCTAAACTCAAAGGGTTTCGGCACATCGTTCAGAATGAACCCGATGAGCTATTTTTACTTCGCACTGAATTTACGGATGGAATTCGTGCTCTGGAAGAGTATGATTTCACTTATGATATTCTTATTTATCATAACCAGCTTTCGGTAGCTCGTGAATTCGTTACCCGATTGCCTAATCAGCGATTTGTGATTGATCATTTAGCAAAACCAGCCATTAAGCTAGGAACTCCCGAAAAATGGATTCAGGACATTCAGTCTCTGGCTAAACGCGAAAATGTATGGTGCAAAGTGTCAGGACTGGTAACTGAAGCGGATTGGGCAGAATGGACCCCGGCTCAGATTCGCCCCTATCTGGACGTTGTCTTTGAGGCCTTCGGTGCCGACCGTGTTATGTTTGGTTCTGACTGGCCCGTATGTCAGTTAGCCATTACTTATGATTTCTGGATTGAACTACTTCATGAATACGTTAGTAAATTTTCAATCGATGATCAGGCTAAATTCTGGGGTGGCAATGCCAGTCATTTTTATAAGTTATAAGGTATTTTTTAGAAAACGGCTGCTGGATTGATTTACAATTTTCGTCCATACAATAAAGGTCTTCTCTCTCAGGCCTTCTGAAGGAGAAGACCTTTCCAGTATTAATTATCCTCTTGATTAACGCTTATATTTAGATGAATCTAAACCTAAATGACAAAGTCATTCTCGTCACTGGCGGAGCCAAAGGAATTGGAGAAAGTATCAGCAAAGTTCTTGCCAATGAAGGGGCCATTGCCGTGATCATAGGCCGTAACCAGGCTGATAACCACCATACGGTTGATGAAATTACCGCCGCAGGAGGGAAAGCCTTTGGTATCGCGGCTGAACTTACCCAGCCCAGTGAGTCTGAAAAAGCCGTTCGCCTGACACTTGAACAATTCGGTCGGATTGATGGCGTCGTTAATAATGCCGGGGTAAATGATGGCGTTGGGCTTGAAGAAGGCAATTACGAAGCTTTCATTGCTTCACTTCACAAAAATTTAATCCATTACTATCTGATTATTCATTATGCCTTACCAGCTCTCAAAGCCTCTAAAGGAGCTATTGTGAACATCAGTTCGAAAACAGCCGAAACCGGTCAGGGAGGCACCTCTGCTTATGCTGCCGCGAATGGCGGGCGTAACGCTCTCACGCGTGAATGGGCCGTTGAATTACTCAAATACGAAATCCGGGTTAACGCCGTAGTAGTAGCAGAAAGCTGGACACCTCTTTATGAGCGTTGGATCAGCAGTTTACCTAATCCTGAAGAAAAGCTCCGCGAAATCACCCGCAACATTCCATTGGAAAACCGAATGACTACAACGGAAGAAATTGCCAATACGGTTGCTTTTTTACTTTCTGACAAATCAAGTCATACCACCGGACAGCTTATTCACGTTGATGGTGGGTATGTTCACCTCGACCGGGCTTTAGCAAACGCATAACCAGAAAGGATGGTTTTCCTGGCATTATTAACATGGAACCGTCCCTTATTAACACCTCAAACTCTAATATTCCTACTTTACATGGCACTCGGACCATCCACCGAAAAAGTTAAGATTAAAGAAGGTAGTGCCTCTGGCAGCTATCTGATTCCATTTGCTCTGGTTACCAGCCTCTTCTTTTTGTGGGGCTTGGCTAACTCATTAAATGGTTCGTTGATCAAACAATTTCAGATTGCCCTGGATTTAACTCGTTTTCAGGCCGGTATTGTTGATTTTGCCTTTTACTTAGGGTATTTCTTCATGGCCTTACCAGCAGGGTATGTTATGCGAAAATTTGGCTATAAGAAAGGAATTTTATTTGGGCTGATTCTCTACGCAGGAGGAGCCTTTTTATTTTACCCGGCAGCTAATATGCGGGTATACGGATTCTTTCTTTTCGCTTTGTTTATGATTGCCAGTGGCATCGCCTTCCTGGAAACTGCGGCCAATCTGTATGTAACCGTATTAGGAGATTCCGATAAAGCAGAATGGAGATTGAACTTCTCACAATCGTTCAACGGAATTAGTCTGATTCTGGGGCCTATCATCGGAGCCTTATTCATCTTTTCTAAAACGGAGTATACCCCCGAAATGCTGACAGCGATGCCAGCTGCTCAGGCAGAGGCGATACGGGTAGAGGAAGCCCTCTCGGTACAAGGCCCATATTTAATAATTGGCTCTATTGTGGCTTTTGTAGCAATTGTTTTTGCCATTATGAAAATGCCTGAAGTGGGTGCCGAAGAAGAAAAATCGGCTGGTCAAATCCCCATTACGCACTTATTCCGTCATCGTCATTTAGTATTAGGCATCATTGCCCAATTTGCTAATGTTGGTGCTCAGGCTGTTTTATGGGGTTATTTTGTCGATTTCAAACTTGATTTTTCCCGCGAAAAACACTGGCTCTTAGCCGAAGGATGGATGAATTTTATTAATACGGTTACAGGTATGGATGTATCTACTCTTTCAAATACCCAGATTGCCGGTTTCCATGCCTCATTTGCTTTGGTATTGTTTATGCTAGGGCGTTTTGTTGGAACGTCGTTAATGACCCGAATGCCCGCCAATAGAGTTCTGACTATATTTTCGGCTGGGGCAGTTTTAATGGTTGCCACTGCCATCGCAACAGGTGGTTTAACCGCTATTATCTGCTTAAGTCTGACGTATTTCTGTCAGTCCATTATGTTCCCAACCATTTTCGCATTGGCAACTAAAAATCTGGGTGTAGAATCAAAAATTGCTTCTTCGCTTGTCATTATGAGTATTGTTGGGGGAGCTTTATTACCTCTGGTAGCTGGTTTATTATTCCCATCAGGTGCGGCGATGGCATTGCTAGTACCCTTGGTTTGCTTTACTTACGTTGTATTTTTTGCGGCTAAAGGCTACCAAATACGGCCTGCCTAGCATCGCGGTTCATACAGGCTATTTTTGTTGTTAGATACTCATTTTCAGAATGTAGTTATTCGGCCCGTTAAGTAGCAACATGGTTTTTCTCATTTTTATGTTTATATCATTTTACAGAGGGATTCAGAATCGGCCTAATACGCAGCTTTTGAGTCCTCTGTCTTTAATTATGCTAGCCACTTATCTAAATTTTCCTTAAAGACAACCCTTTCCCCTATCTTTGCGTTATAAGCAATAGGTTCGGTTACTTCTGAAGTTTCAGAGTACTTTCGTTCATCGGACAACAGTTCAACAGAAAGCTGCACACCGAAAACTCACAATAAACCACAAATACAAATCGAATGAGTGGATGGATTATGGCCGGGCAGTTATTGCTAGGGCTTTCAATTCTGGTAGGATTACACGAGTTTGGTCACTTTTTCTTTGCCAAGCTTTTTAAAATCAGAGTTAATAAGTTTTATATCTTTTTTGATTTTCTTTTTCCACTACCTAATGTAGCCAACTTCGCCCTGTGGAAAAAGAAAATTGGTGATACTGAGTACGGTATCGGCTGGTTCCCTCTAGGGGGTTATGTTCAGATTGATGGAATGATTGACGAAACTCAGGAATCTTCCAAGTTATCGACAGAACCGATGCCCTGGGAATTCCGGGCCAAACCAGCCTGGCAGCGTTTATTAGTTATGTTGGGCGGGATCATCATAAACATCATCACCGGCATTATCATTTTCGTTTCCTTGTCATTCCAGAATGGGTATAACTATATCCCCGTTTCGGAAGTCAATAAAAACGGAATTGTTGCCGGCGAACTAGCTAAAGAAATCGGCTTGCAAACGGGTGATAAGATTCTGAAAGTAAACGGCAAACCCGTTGAAGATTTTCGTCAGGATGTTGTTGGCAAAGTTTTGCTGGAATCAGATAGTTATTATACCGTCGACCGAAATGGCAAAGTTCTCGACATCCCAATTCGGAACGATCTGGCCGGTATGCTTGCCCGTGACAATAACCCCGAACGTTTTATCAGCACGTTTGCAACGTTCGATGGCGTAGCTCAGGTAATGGCTCCTGAAAAGCCAGGTTTATTTTCCCGTCTTTTAAACAAGCCTCAACAGAGCTATCCCGCATACGAAGCTGGCTTTAAAGACAACGATAAAATTATCAGTATTAATGGTCAGCCCATTACTTATTATCACCAGTTTACGGAAGTTCTTTCTCAGAATAAAGGTAAGGTAATTGATGTACTGGTGAATCGTACCGGCAAACTCTTAACCTTAAAGCCCCGCATTACACCTCTGGGAAAATTGATGCTTTATCCTAAGCGTACGCCTCTTCAGAAGCCAGCTCACATCGACTATACCTTTGGGCAAGCACTCCGTGTAGGTACGTATGATGCTTTTGATGTGGTGGCGAAAAACGTAAAAGGCTTCGGCAAGATATTCAAAGGTGAAGTTGCCGCCTCCGATGCCATCAGTGGCCCGGTCGGAATCAGTAAGTTATACGGAGAAATATGGGATTGGAATCACTTCTGGACCGTAACAGGATTACTTTCAATGGCATTGGCTTTCATGAATGCATTACCAATTCCTGCCCTTGATGGTGGTCACGTCATTTTCTTGTTATACGAAATGATTTTCCGACGGGCTCCTTCTGAAAAATTCCTCGAACGTGCCCAGCAAATTGGTACCATCCTATTGTTAGGCCTAATGGTGTTTGCAATTGGAAATGATTTATTTAAGTAAAAGAATAGAAGTGTTTTGTTGAGATGCCACTGTCTTACTAAAACACGGAAGAATGGATATGGAAAAGCGAAAAATGTCAGCACGCAGGTATTCAGTACGATTGGTTCTAATCTTACTTCTTAGCTTGCCGGCGTTTTTCGCTTTTCGTTTTTTAGAAGAAAAACACGATTTCCATAACAGTCTGACAGAGATGCGATACAACGTCAAGACGAAATCTTTTGAAGTGGAAATTAAAGTGTTTACCAATGACCTGGAAACCGTGCTTGAAAAAGGACGCCCCGGCACCCGGATTCATATTCAGGATAATGATAAGAATGATCGCCTTATCGAAGCCTACATCCGAAAGCACTTTAAGTTGATCAACCCACAAGGAACTGCCTTTGCTTATCAGTATGTTGGGAAACAAAATGAATTAGATGCAACCTGGGTTTTTCTTGAGTTACCTTCCAATGGGGTATTAAAAGGCTGCAAACTTGAACAGTCTACGTTTGTGGATATATTTGACGATCAGCAAAACATTGTTAATCTAACGATTGGGGCTGATAAGAAATATTTTCTTTTCAACGAAAAACTGCCTATTCGCCCACTCGACTAGTTTTTTCTGATATTTCTTAAAGTACGTTTTTATTCTTTAGTTAAGGCAGCTCGTTGTACAAGCTGATATACCTTTTCCATATCTGGATCGTGATTTAACAGGAAATCACGCTGGGTAAATACAACTGGATAGTCAGGCACAACTCCATGGCCCACATTAGGATCCGTAACCGCTGTAATGGTCTTAAATAGCGGGAAACGAAGTCGTAAATGGCTTTCCGGCAGAGTTAGATAAGGAATGACCCAAGCCGTACAGCCGTTTCGTCCGCCACCCGTTTCCCGACCAATTACGGTGGCTCTTTTCCAGAACTGCAAATTGGCCGCCGTTATCGAAGAAGCTGAAAAAGATCCCCCATTAGTCAGAATATAGACTTCACCATGATAGCCGTATTTTTTTAATGGTTTCTGAACACCCGTTGCGTATGTAATGCGACGTTTCCCATCTGGAAGACGTTTTGATACTATACTCAACATAACCCAACGGAGAATTCGCTCGTTGGTATATTTGTTAAAATCATGCTGAATGGGCCTACTTTCTACGGATTGATAGGCCTGAAAAGGTCGACCCATCACATACCGCATCAGGCGATTACTAGCCGCAACCTTCCCTCCGCCATTATTACGTAAGTCAATAACCAGATTTTGAACATTATGGTGTTTGATTTCCCGAAACACCCTTCGGAACCACTTCCGGTAAGCAAAGCCACTAAAGGTATTCAGATCAATAATTGCGATACTCGAATCATATGGAACAAAGCTCAACTGAATACTTTTATTACCAATAGACGGCTGTAAAGGTGGTAAGGCTGGACGTTGCTGGTCTGAAATGGGGCGATGCTTTACGGGCTTTTTTATTTTTTCAGGCTTCCGTAATGCTACTTCATACGTTACATCGGTACCGAGAGAATCTTTAAGGGTTACTTCATACCGTTCTTTTTCACCAAACCAGTAGCGATAATACATAGGAAAATGGTTCAGAATGGCGGTATTCTTGAATGTTTCATTATACCCATCTGATATTACAATCCTTCGTAATGTATCATAGATGGCTTTGGCATCGCGTCCGTCGATTTTTACTAATTCCTGTCCTTTATAAATGGCTGATTCTGAGCTAGCATTTGCTAACACGTATATTTTGCCATTCCATTCAAAAATGCCTAAAGGAAAGTCCTTTGCCAGGTTTTTCTTTCGCCAGTGTTCAAATGATTTCGAACCTCGCACATTGGTATGGCCACAGTGAATTAACTCAATCAGTGGATCAAGCAAACGGCGAAATTCAAGTTCCGTCATCGAATGATCCAGATGCTGGGCAGTCGCATTGAACGCTGAGTCAAGCTGCTTTTGGGAAGTATACCAGTACAAACCCGGATGGTTTGTCTCAAGGCTTGTTCGTAGAATCTGAAAATCGGCCTGCAAAGACTCTTTCGAAAATTTACGTTCAGGTGAATATGCCCGCGGGGAACAAGCTGCTAATCCGATTAATAGAAGAAGCCAACTGTACTTCATGTAAATAATAAATGGTAGTCCAGCTTTATGACAAGCAGATTTCATACTTATGAGCTGGGAAGTCTTTTCCCTTTTAAACATTTTTTGTTTAAAAAGATAGATGGGTCAAGCCTTAAAATGACCAATAATACAAAAAGGTTATCTAACACTAAAATACTGATTAACAGCGGTTAATATAAACTAAATGATTATTTTGTAAAGTAAATTTAAAGAAACAATTAGCGGGTTTTCTTAAATTAAGATCAGAAAACGTTGTTATTTATCCCGAATACTGAATCCAGAACGTTTTTAAATCCTAATAAAGTATTAGTCTGACTTGCTAATTCCCATCCACTAAACACATCCATATTGCTTATGATTACGCTAACACTTATTGATGCTTTACGACGCACGGCAAAGAAGCTAGAAGCTAACTCAGCCTATATGTGGGGCCATATGGGAGCCTGCAACTGTGGTAATCTGGTTCAGGAACTAACGCAGCTAACCAAAGCCGAAATTCATACTTTTGCCATGCAGGGAAGAGGTAATTGGCGTGAACAGTTAGAAGAATATTGCCCTACCAGTCAGTTGCCTTTAGATTTAATCATTGCTGAGCTTCTTCAATTTGGGCTTTCAGTGACAGACCTTCAGCATTTAGAATGGCTCTCGGACCCTAAAATTAAGAACCGGATTCCACTAGAACGCCGGGATGCCATGCGTCATAATGTCCGTGAGGACGTTGTCCTTTACTTTAATACCTGGGCCGACTTACTGGAAGAACAGCTACTAGCTCAAGTAGAGTTACCTAAACTGACTTCGTTAGATGTTCTTCATTCAGCTCATGTCTAGACTTCTAATCTACTTACTATTTTTATTGGGAAACAACTTATCAATGCGAACAAATTAGTTCGGAAAGGAATGTTTTACCTTTGTAGCTGAATTATTTTGGTTAGAATCCAGTTTCAACGATTCTACATCTATTAAACCATACATCGCAAGGCTTTGAACCTTGGCTGATTCGCATGAGCAAACACGGACGAATTTTAGTCGCCATGAGTGGCGGCATCGACTCTTCACTGGCAGCAGTTTTATTGCACGAAGAAGGCTACGAAGTCATCGGTATGACGATGAAAACCTGGGACTACGCCAGTTCTGGTGGTACAAAAAAAGAAACAGGCTGCTGTAGTTTAGACAGCATTAACGACGCTCGAAACGTTGCCGTACAGTTAGGATTTCCTCATTATATTCTTGATATCCGGAATGAATTCGGTGATTATGTAATCGATCATTTCACGGGCGAATACCTGGAAGGCCGCACGCCTAATCCATGCGTTCTGTGTAATACACACATCAAATGGGATGCTCTTCTTCGGCGGGCCGATAAGCTAGATTGTGCGTTCATTGCCACCGGACATTATGCCAATATCCGGCAGGAAAATGACGGACGTTATGTAGTCTCCAAAGGGCTAGATACCTGGAAAGACCAGAGTTATGTACTTTGGGGTGTTTCTCAGGAAAGCCTGAGCCGTACAAAGCTACCCTTGGGTGGATTTCGCAAAACAGAAATCCGGGAAATGGCCAAAGAACGTGGCTTTTACGAACTAGCCAATAAGTCAGAGAGTTACGAAATCTGCTTTGTACCTGATAACGACTATCGGGGTTTTCTTAAACGCCGTATTCCTACGCTTGAAGCAGAAGTATCGGGAGGTAACTTTATAGATCAGGCTGGAAAAGTGCTGGGTAAGCACGAAGGTTATCCGTTTTATACCATCGGACAACGCAAAGGTTTAGGCATCGCTTTAGGATATCCAGCTTTCGTAACCGAAATCAGAAAAGATACCAATGAAGTAGTATTAGGCCGAGACCGGGATCTGGAACGGACTGGTATGCTGGTTGGCCAGTTAAATATGCAGAAATTTGCCAATTTGCCTTTACCGCTTGAAACGGTTACCAAGATTCGTTATAAACATGAAGGTACTCCGGCATTGATCACGCAAACAGGCGACAAAATGGAAGTAACTTTTCACGAACCCGTAACAGGAGTTGCCCCTGGTCAGGCGGCCGTTTTCTATGAAGGAGATGATGTGGTAGGTGGCGGCTGGATTTTAAAGTCAATGAAGTAAGAAAGTTCGATGATTTATTCTGTTAAGAGAATCCCAAAGCGGTTCCGGGAATATGGAATGAAGAGCCAATTTTAGTCTGGCGAAAAGTAACGGATGCAGTCCATGAAAAAGCTTGCTGAAAAAATACTTCGGCAAGCTTTTATCGTTGTGGCAATAGTTGCTGAGCAGAATTTGTACCGGATTCTTTAGCAGATTGTTCCTTCGAATTGCTGTTTGTTTTTTTACGAGGAAAGATGTAATTGAAACTTTTGGTGTATACTACACTCCCACCAACGGTCGGTGTGTTCTGGTTAAAACTAGTAATTAACAAGGTGTTTTGGGGAAAACGACTAAACGCTTTCAAACGCCAGCGGGCATCGGGGGTTACAGTCCATTCCGCGGCCCAGTCACCAATCAGGTTCGCATTTTGAGTGCTATATACAGACGAAAACCCACCATCCCGACTAATGGTTAATCCATTCCCGAAGTTATAAGATACTCGTGCTCTTAATTGATCGGCCAAGGTTTGGCTGGTTCCAATGGTTGTTGTATTCACCGTACTTACGTCTACTTCTACGCCGGTTGCTACCTTCGAAAGAATATCACTCAATACACTCGTCCCCGTTTCAGCAAGCAGATTCAAAACGTTAATCTGACTAAAAGCCTGAGAATTTTGAGAAATAAGCCTGCCCGATAACAAAATGCTACTTACCTGATTATTCAACTCCTGATCGTCATTGGCAATACGTGCTTCAAAAGCCTGTATCGGTCCTGAATACTGCGGAGAAAGCGGGTATTCTTTAATTTTCATACCGAAAGTTACGGTAGGCTTCATCAGGCGATCTTTCATCGTGATCATGATTTCAACCGGATACGGCCGGCGAATTTCTGAGCTATTGCTTTCGGTAGATGTCAGCGTCATTAAAGGAGCCAGTGAAGTCAGTTTTGTATAGGTAGCTTTTACGTCTACAATTGCTTCATATGGATCACCAAACCAGCTAATCCTACTATTAGGCAGAATGGAAAATTCCTTTGAAACAAGGGCTTCGTACTTATAGAAATACTTTCCTTTATCAAGTTCGTAACTCCCCCGCATGGCAAAGTCGCCATTTGTATTCATTTCCAGATTAAGGTTACTGTGCCCATATGCTTCAAGGCGGTCGCCCGTGCGACGATCTAAAACCATAATACATTTAGCATCGGGCGTAATATTGAAATTGAAGTCCATCTGTACCTTCGAACGCACCCGTGGGCGAGTAGGTGCTCCTATTTTAGGTTTAGGAATAGCCAGATTCACAAACTGAATGTAATCAGTATTACTAACTTCGGTGGCATTATCAATTGGGATCGTTATTTCTGTGCCAGGGCGAGTGGTAGCATTTGATTTGATAATTAAGTTATCAAGCGATCCTACGCTTTCGATATCAACACTGCCTGTTACATATCCCTTACCATAAAAAAGTTTGTTATCTTTATATGTTGTATTGAGGATTTTAAAATTGGTTAGATTCCCCTTTAAGTCCATGGCATAAATGCCATTCCCACCAGAATAAAAGCCCAGGCGGATTTTTCCAGGATTGCCTTCTTCATCCGTTACATTCAAACGAGCCTGAAACTCACTTCCACGGAAAAAAATTGTATCCGAAAAATTCAATCGCACGCCCAGATAATCAAAGCGTAACTGTCCTTTGTTAATATCTACCCGGCCTTTTAGCTGGGGTGTATTGGGGTGTCCTTTAATGGTAAGCTCACCACTTGCCTGGCCTTTAATATCCGAAAGCCCACTAGGCCGGCCTTCTGTATCCGAAAACAAATCGGCAGTAAAGGGCTCAAAAATCTGTAAGTCGGTGCGGTTTAGAGTTGCTATCAAATCAAGCGGATTCTCTTCCTGATTGGGCGTATATGTCCCTTTTATATTAAGAATCGGATTATTCATTCGATCAACGCCGATATTCACGTCCACCCGTTTTTTAATACGATCCCACTGCGAAGAGCCCGAAATATTGCCAATCAGAAAACCTTTATAAATTAGTTCATCTACGTTAATATTTCCGCCTAAACTCGCTCCC
>JASGGE010000129.1:0-11219 GCA_047605205.1 Siphonobacter sp. | reverse complement strand
TTTAAAAGATATTAACCTCTAAGCCTATGCTTAAATTCTTACATCAACTCTTACTAGGGTTGGGTTGTTTTCTGAGTTTTTCGGTCACTGCTCAGAATCTGACTATACGGGGGAAAGTGACAGCTTCTGTTAATGGCGAAGTATTACCTGGCGTGAGTATTGCTGTAAAAGGCAGTACACGTGGAACCAATACAAACGCCTCTGGCGAGTACACATTACCTAATGTTCCAGCGGGAGCAACACTAGTTTTTTCTTCTGTTGGCTATCAATCTCAGGAGACAATCATTGGAAATCGGACAACGATTGACATAGTCTTAGTCGGAGAAGAAAAGGGCCTTGATGAAGTGGTTGTAGTAGGGTATGGTACGCAGCGTAAAATAGAAACCACAGGTTCAATTGTTTCAGTGAAGGCTTCAGACTTATTACAAACACCTGTTTCAAATGTGGCTCAAGGACTGCAGGCAAGAGTAGCCGGGGTCCAGATTAATCAGAACACTGGTGCCCCAGGCGGTAATATCAGTGTGCGTATCCGGGGAACGAATTCTATCAGTGGTAGTTCGGAGCCTCTTTACATTATTGATGGTATTCAAATATCAAACAGTGGTGGCATTACCGACGTAAGTCCACTCTCAACAATTAATCCCAATGATATTGAATCATTAGAGGTATTAAAAGATGCATCAGCAACGGCTATTTATGGAGCAAGAGCAGCTAATGGAGTGGTATTGATTACTACTAAACGTGGTAAATCGGGGGTTACTCATGTAGATTTTGATAGCTATTATGGCATACAGGAAACCCGAAAAACCTTAGAGCTATTAAATGCATCTGAATTTGCTCAGTTAGAAAATGAGACTTTTAAAACCACCTTATATGCTGACCCATCTTCATTAGGGCAAGGTACTAACTGGCAAAAATTAATCTTTAGAGATGCCCCTATTCAAAGCCATCAATTAACCATAAATGGTGGATCTGAAAAAACACAAATGGCCGTATCTCTAAATTACTTTAATCAGTATGGTATTATTGTAAATTCTGGATTTAAACGTTATTCACTACGATTGAATATGGACCATAAAGTGAGTAACAAGATAAAAATAGGGACAAGTATTTTGGGTACATATTCGATCAATAATGCTGCTATTACTGGTTCTACTACTATTGGTGACCAAGGAGTGATTTCTGGAAGTATTTTAGGTGCTGCCGTGGGAGCTCCCCCAACATTAGTGCCGTATCGGTCAGATGGATCTGTATATCCTTTTGCTGAACAAATGGACGGATTGTATGATACCGGAACCAACCCAATGAACTTTGCTAATACGCTTAACCAGACTACAATTAAACGAACATTGACAAATGTATTTGGAGAAGCAATAATTTTAAAAGGACTAACATACAGAGCTTCTTTTAATGTAGACTTACAAGCTAGCCTCAAAGATTATTATTCGCCTCGCTCATTAGTGGCAGAAGCTAGCCAGAACGATAATTCAGGTTCAGGTTCCAAGGCAAATACTAATAATACATCTTTGTTACACGAAAGTATACTTACTTATAACAAGATTTTTAATCAAAAGCATTCGTTTAAAGTGACTGCTGTTTATGGAACACAGGTGGAGTTATATAATTACAATGCGATTTCTGCTACCGGATTTCCAAATGATGCTACCTTAAATGAAGCTCTTCAGCTGGCTACGACAGTAACTGCTTCTACTTCTCGAACGAAAGCTCGCCTGGATTCTTATTTAGGACGTATAAACTACGGGTTTAAAGATAAAATATTTTTCGATGCTACTGTTCGTGTAGATGGTTCAAGCAAGTTTGGAGCGAATCATAAATATGGAGTATTTCCAGCGGCATCTGCTGCCTGGAGAATAATTGAAGAGCCATTTGTAAAAGGTATAAAATGGTTATCGGATTTAAAATTAAGAGGAAGTTATGGGGTTGTCGGGAACGCGGGAGCAATTTCTACCTATCAGTCTCTCGCCACTGTCTCGGCAAACGGTAGTAACTACAATATCAATAATGCTTATGTAAAAGGTATTAATCCAGATGGAATTGCAAACCCGGATTTACGTTGGGAGCGATCCACCCAAATTGATGTAGGGCTTGACATTGGCTTATTTAACAATCGAGTTAATATCATTGGTGACGTATACTATAAGAAAACGGATGATTTATTATACGTTAAAACCCTTCCATTAAGTTCTGGATATTCTAGTATTACTGGAAACTTTGCAGCTCTTGAAAATAAAGGGATAGAGCTGGCTATTAATGGCCGGATCCTAGACGGACCTTTGAAATGGAGTGCCTCAGGTAATATTACGATTAATCGAAATAAAGTATTGGATCTGGATGGTGGAACGACTAATGAAACTTTTATTACTACTTATACACTTCTTAAAGTTGGGCAGCCATTAGGTGTATTTAAAACGTATGTATTTGATGGAATTAATCAGACAGGTGAAACAATTTTATCCGGTTATGATGGTCGGACAGGTGGCTATAAAGTAAAAGACTTAAACGGTGATGAAACGATTACTTCTGATGATCAGACGATAGTTGGTAACCCCAATCCAGACTTTATTTATGGATTTTCAACTAATTTATCCTACAAAAAATTTGACCTCAGCATTCTGGCATCTGGCTCTCAAGGTAATGATATTTATAATGCCGCCAGGCTTTCATTTGAAATGCCTTTAGGTCAGAGAAATCAATATAAAGGATTGGTAAATAGATGGTCGGAGACTAACCCCAGTAATGAATATGTAAGTGCATACCAAGGCGGACGTTTACCCGTTACGAATCATATGCTAGAAAATGGATCGTATATGCGTATTAAGAATATCACATTAGGGTATACATTACCTAAACTGAAAGGCGTACAGCAAATGCGAGTGTATGTAAGTGGGAATAACTTAATTACAATTACAAAGTATAGTGGATTTGAGCCCGAAGTAAACACCTATGCAGGATCAAATACTGCTATTGGTATTGATAACCTAGTGTATCCCCAGGCTCGTTCTATTTTAATTGGACTACATCTTTCCTTCTAAAGATTCTCTCACTGATTAAAAACTATAGGTAATGAAAAGAATTTATAATCGATACTTAGGGAGTATTTTACTATGTATAATAGCTTCTGTTGTATCATCTTGTAAACTTAATGAAGAAGTATATTCTTCTATTTACACAGAAAACTATTATCAAACCTCTACTGATGCTGAAAAGGCATTGATTGCTGCCTATTCAGGATTGAGTGGTTTGGCAAGTGGGCCTGCTATTTTAATGGCTTCTGATTATAGTGCTGATCAGATTTATCCAAGAGCGGTAGTTGGAAGAAATACGTATACATTATTCAGTTACGACGTTAATTACACCACTCAAAAAAGTAATTCAAGAACGTTTGAATCACCTCAACAAATTTGGACTTCATGTTATAGTGGAATAGAAAAAGCCAACTGGGTGATTGCTAAAGTGCCCGCAATCTCGATGGATGAAACCAGAAGAGCTCAGATTGTAGGAGAGGCGTATTTTCTGAGAGCTTTTTATCTATGGACATTAGCTAAGAATTTTAATGAAGTACCAGTAAAAACTACACCCAGTACTTCACTAGACAATGCGTATGTGGAAAAGAGTTCAAAAGCAGATGTTTACAAACAGATTTATGCTGATTTAGAGCAAGCGTTATTATCGGGGCTGCCTTCTTATCCGGATGTAGATAAAGGTCGCCCATCTAATGAAGTGGTCAGTGCTTTGTATGCAAAAGCAGCTTTGTATAATGAAGATTGGGCGGTTGCTCTTGCTAAAGCCCAGGTCGTTATGAATTCTGGCAAGTATTCTCTTTTATCTGACGTAACGAATGTATTTAAGTATAGCGAGGAAGATAATGCCCGGACCGAAAATATGTGGGCAATTGAAATAGACCCGATTTCTCCTGGAGTGTCTTCTCAGATTACTAGTTTATGCGGCCCCGCTAGTAGTGCAGGACCTGAATATTCAAAAACATCATACGGTTCGATGTTTGCTTATCAGGCGTTCTTTAACTCATTTGATCCGTCTGATCAACGTCGTGAGTTACTTGATACTACCTATGTAAATAAAAGTGGGGTAACGGTTTCTCAAAAGGATATTACACCTATTACAACTGACGGGGTATTGATCAAGAAATACCAGGATCCGATTTCCTCGACCGGGACTATTCCAAACATACAATTATTACGCTATGCGGATATGTATCTGATTGCTGCAGAGGCAGAAGCAAGATTAAATGGTGCAACAGATTTGGCATATACCTACATAAACGCGATCCGTAATAGGGCGGGCCTGGATGACCTTCAGAGTGGGCTAAGCCAAAGTGATTTTATTGATGCTGTTTTACAGGAACGTTCATGGGAGTTTTTTGGGGAAGGGGATCGCTGGTATGATCTCACCCGGACCAATACATTTTTAACAGTTATTCCTAATGCAATAAACACTGTGTATCCAACGCGTACCCCACAGGCGAAGCATCGATATTTTCCTATCCCTTTAGATGAAATCAATGCAAATCCCAAGCTGGTACAAAATCCGGACTGGCAATAAGCTTAAGCGATTGGTATAAATAATGGGAGAACTAATTCTGTTGATGACGTTGCTGTTTTTCCCAACGGAAGAGAGGAAAAAAAAACGCTGTCTGGACACCATCCAATAGAAAGAGTGCAACCCTTTTTCGTCCGGGAAAACGATACGACGGCTTACACGCTGAATCTGGTTTATGATGAAGCCAACCGGCCGTCGTATTTCTACCGGAATATTTTTACCCCGGTATGCTATACGGGTGAATGTAAACCCGTGTATATCAATTTTTACTGGGATTTGCTGGGAAACTATATCCGTTATGATTTGCCAACGGGTAAGGTGTTAACCAAAATGGATCATAAGGAATTTACGGAAGAAAATTATAACAAGCTTCAGGATATTCTGGCTAATCCGAATTCGATCTTAGGGGAGGTATCTATCTATGATTTGATCACCCCAGATCAGGATAAGCTAGCTGATTCGGTTGATGCGAAAACGGGGGCGACGCTAAAAACGATTCGAAGTGAAGTAATCGAAGGGGCCGTTTATACCTGCTATACCCTCTGGCACATTGCCTATGGCGGAGGGGTAAAGCAGATGCAGCACATTACCGATTCACTCACCACTGACGACCTGATGCACCGGTTTCTGGCTAGCCAAAACCACCATTACCAATACTGGGCAATGGATAAGGTAATGAACCGGAAAGAGTTTTTGCCGGATCTATTACTGGTAATTCGTGGTAAGAATGTGTTTACTGCCCGGCATGCTTTGCAGCAAATCAATCCGCAGGTATTTACCAGCCGGTCTTCCCAGCAATGGTTATGGGCGACCTATCAGGAAGCGAATTATGCGTTACAAACCGCCATTTTGAAGAAACTGGAAGTCATTTCCTTACAAGAAGGCTTGACCTTAAACCTTGCGGCTGCATTAGACAAAGCAAATAGAGAGCAATTTAAAAAAATGATCGCTCTGCTGAATAAGCAACCTAAGCTATCGGCTCAAACGATGGAAGTATTAGCAGCTCAGTTGCAAACCATCACGCCAGATTACGCAGCCGGGATTTATAAAATGCTGGATGCTAAAAAGCCTAAGCAAGCAGAAGTTATTGCTCAGATGAAGGCTTACCGGATGAAAAACCATCCCAATTAACCTCTAACGCTATGAAAATACTTTATTCAGTCCTTGTACTTTGTCTAGTAGTGCTTAAGCTTTTTGCTCAGAACCAAGTGTTCGTTGAGGCGGAATCACTTAGCGAAAAAGGTGGCTGGGTAATTGACCAGCAATCTTTTGTCGTAATGGGGTCGTCGTACATTATGGCTCATGGTATGGGCCAGCCAGTGAAGGATGCAACGACTACGGTAAGTTTTCCTAAAAAAGGGAAGTATCAGATTTGGGTACGTACGAAAGACTGGGCTCCTTTCCCAAAAGGGCCGGGGAAATTTCAACTACTCGTAGATGGGAAAGCCTTACCTACAACCTTTGGTGAAAGTGGTTCAGATGAATGGAAATGGTATTCAGGTGGGGAAATTGATGTTAAAAATACAGAAGTCAATCTGGCTTTGCACGATTTAACAGGCTTTAATGGGCGGTGTGATGCTATTCTGTTTACGGATGCCCCCAAGTTCACGCCTCCTAATAAACTTGAAGAACTAACCACTTTCCGTCGGAAACAGCTTGGCTTAACTAATAAACCTATTGACGCTGGTCAGTTTGATCTGGTGGTAATTGGTGGCGGCATTGCCGGAACCTGTACGGCTATTTCGGCTGCTCGCCAGGGATTAAAAGTGGCCCTGATTCAGGACCGCCCCATGTTAGGTGGTAACAATAGTTCTGAAGTACGGGTGCATTTAAAAGGAGAGACCGACAAGAATCATTACCCCAAATTAGGTCGTATTGTTCGGGAAATGGATAATGGCGATCCTGGAAATGGACATCCAGATGGCAATGAATATGGAGACGCCCGGAAAATAGCCATTGTCAAAGCAGAGAAAAACATCAAGTTATTCCTGAACACTTTTGTGTATCAGGTCGAAAAAAATCAGGATGCTATTGCCGCTGTGGTAGGCCGGGATATTGCTACCAATCAGGAATACCGCTTTTCAGGAACCTACTTTGCTGACTGCACCGGTGACGGAACCATTGGCTTTCTGGCCGGAGCGGATTACCGCATGGGCCGGGAAAGTAAGGCAGAAACAGGCGAATCATTAGCGGCCGAAAAAGAAGATAATTTCACGCTGGGTACGTCAAATCTCTGGGCTTCTGTTGATCGCGATTCGGTTAATTCTTTCCCCTTAACTCCTTGGGCCTTGCCTTTTTCAGATGAGTATTATGTCGATCAAGATCGGTCCGACTGGGAATGGGAAACCGGCTTCGGAAATTTTAATACCATTACTGACGCAGAAAAAATCCGGGATCATAATCTGCGGGCTATCTATGGAAACTGGTCTTATCTAAAACATAACAAACAAGCTAAATACGGCAAGAAACAACTGGTTTGGGTAGCTTATATCGGTGGCAAACGCGAATCAAGAAGATTGCTGGGCGACCATATCCTAACCCAAATGGATATCCAGGAAGGGAAAATGTACCCTGACGGAACCGCCACCGCCACCTGGACGATTGACCTCCACTTCCCCGATGCCAAAAACAAACAGTATTTCGAAGGGCAGGAGTTCTTTGCCAGCACCAAACACATTAAAGTTCAACCTTATACCATTCCCTATCGCTGTCTGTATTCCCGCAATATTCCTAACCTCTTCATGGCTGGTCGTAATATCAGTACTACTCACGTAGCCTTTGGTAGTACAAGGGTGATGCGTACTTGTGGTATGATGGGCGAAGTGGTGGGTTATGCAGCAGCCATTGCAAAAAAATATAATACCTCTCCGCGGGGTGTTTATAAAGATCATCTGGACGAGTTTATGGCTGTTATTAAAGACGAAACGCCACCAAATCGCCCGTAAGCCAAAATTCTTCCTATAACCATCGTACGCATGAAGTATAGTCTTTTGATTTTATTGAACTGGCTTGGCTTAATAGCCGCTCATGGCCAAACGGTTCTTTCGCTCAAAAATGATCAGCTGGAACTAACCTGGCAGCAAAAAGGACCGGGCTGGCAGTTAACCAGACTGGCAGTGAAAAAAGGGAAAAGCTGGGCAGTATTACCTAAGCCTTCAGGAGAGGGAACTCTATTGTTCTCTAATGAAAAACCGGCTCCGGGAGCTGCCCGAACGTTTCAGATGAATACCGGAGGAACTTTCCCGGAAAATAACTATCACTATCAAAAAGAACAGTGGGCGGAAAGTACCAATGCTGTTTCACTCAATATTGCTGGTACACCAGAACATTTCTTTTTTAGCAAAGGGAAACAGATAAGTAAAAATCATCTTCAATTCGAACAAGAAACGCCTCAGGCAATCATTATTACGGACTGGAAATTCGATGAACGTTTCCCGAATGACATACTGGTTAGCCAGACCTTAAAGGCGAAAAAGCAAGGATATTATTCCCTGGCAAGCCCAACGCTGGCTCCTGTTACCGAATCTCAGCTGGCCTGGGCTACGGTGCCGGGTTATTTTCAGGGCAATGCCATTCAGAAAGATTTCGTGAAAGCCTATGCATACGGTATGGGCGTTCCGGAGTTACCCATTGTCTACCGGGAGCGGTGTGCCAGTACCTTATGCCCACTGGTATCTACCAAAAGTGGCGTAACCATTTCACTCATTCCAGAACCCGGTTTAGCTCGTGATCCTTGGGCGAAAGATCACATCACACAGACAGACTGGTTTATTGGACTTTCGCACAAAAACCGAAAATCACAACTAACGCCAACAGTTTATTATCCGGTATTGGGGGAAGCGAAGTCTGCGTTAAAAGAAGGAGGATCGATTCAGTATGGTTTTCGGTACAGTCTGATTACGGGTGATTGGTTTAAGGCTATCAAGCATGCGGTATATGATGTCTATCAATTTAAAGATGGCTTAGCTCTTCGGCAGAGTACTCAGGCCTTGTCAAATCGGGTAGAAAGAATGCATCACTATCTGACTGATCCGGTAACGTCCTTGTGGAATATCGAAGAGTATAAAGGCCTGAAAATTGGTGCTCAGTCGTATTTGGGTGGAGTGGTTGGTTCAAACAAAGATGCCATGAAAAACGCCGATTATGGAGCCATGTGGTATCTGGCCAAATCAACTGCCGACCCAGAGCTAACCAGGAATGTATTGCCTTATGCCTTGAACTTCAAAATTGCCCAGCAGGCTGATCATGGTTTCTTCAAGGGAGCAATTGAAGGACAATACTACTTGGCCAAATCGAAGAAGTTTGTAGAGGAGTGGGGGGAAGTAGTAGAGCCCATTGCAGTAACCTATTATACCATGCTCGACATTGGTAATATGTTACTTTTTGAACCTGCGAATACCGAATTAAGGGAAAAGCTAAAAGCAGGGGCCGAATTTCTGCTGCGTACCCAGAAACCAAACGGAAGCTGGGCGGTTGCTTATGATCACCATACGGATCAGGAGATATTTAAAGATATTCCTGATGTACGGCCTACTTTTTATGGGCTCATTGTTGCTTATCGTATTCTAAAAGATCCTAAATACCTGGCTGCTGCCCGTAAGGGAGCCGACTGGTTTTTGAAAGATGCGGTTGCAACAGGATACTTCTTAGGGGTGTGCGGGGATGCCCGCTATGCACCTGACTTTGCCACTGGCCAGTCTGCACAAGCTTTACTTGATTTGTACGATCTAACCAAAGATTCCAAATACCAGCAGGGAGCCATCACAACAGCCAAAATCTATACAAGCTCCATTTATACGCATCCTATTCCATCTCATACTACCAAAACAGTGAATGGCACTAAGCGGGAAGACTGGGAGATTGCTCAGTCGGGTCTCAGCTTCGAACATGGTGGCATTTTTGGGTCAGCGGTTCGTAATGGGCCCATTCAGTTATGCAGCCATGCCGGGATGTTTATCCGCATGTATCAGCTAACAAAAGAGCCCATTTTTGCAGATATGGCTCGGGCTGGAGCAATCGGTCGGGATGCTTTTGTGGATCAAAAAACGAGTGTAGCTTCCTATTACTGGCAAACGATGAATAAAGGAGCCGGGCCATACCCGCACCACGCCTGGTGGCAAATTGGCTGGATTACCGATTATCTGATGGCCGAAGCAGAGCTGCGTACTAATGGGAAAGTAAATTTCCCCCGTGGATTTGTCACACCTAAAGTTGGTCCTCATCAGACATACGGTTTTGAGGCCGGAACCATTTACGGTGATAAAGCCAGCTTGTTTATTCGGGAAAACGTAGCAAAACCCAGCAGTCCGGTGATTGACTATATCCTGGCTAAGTCTGAAACGGCTAATCGAATCTATGTAGTCTTACTAAATGACCGCCTGCAGACAACATCGTTCAACCTTGAACTGCATCCCGAACAATATAAAACAGGAGCAAAAACGAAATCAATCAAAAGTCTGACAACGGGCAAAGCAGTATCAGGAACAACCTATGAACTCTCCGGTTTCGGAGTCGAAGTATTAGCCATTGATCTGGAATGAAAAAGGTATCACTCGTTCTGCTGATTGGAGTACTAAGTATGACCAAATCATTTGGGCAGAAGAAAGCTCTTTTTGTAGTAGCCGGGCAAAGTAATTCGGTAGGGCAGGGTACTGCCGAGCAATCCGTTCAGGTAAAAGGAGCTCTGGAATATCGATCTAAAGGGGATTCGCTGGTACCACTACGTGATCCGGTCGGAGAAAATGCTCTGGACTTTCAGGCGGCTAATACAGGAAGTGCCTGGCCCGCTTTTGCTCAACGCTACCAGGAATTAACAGGCCGCCAGGTAGTAATTGTGGCAACTGCACGAGGGGGCAGTTCTGCTCATAACAAGGCTGAATTAAGTGGTATGGGTACCTGGTATCCAGAAGGTAAAATACCACTTTTTAATAACTCCGTCCGGAAAATCCAACAGGCTGAAAAGAAAACGAAGGCAAAGGTAAAAGGCATTATCTGGCTTCAGGGAGAACGAGATGCTAACGCCATTTTTGACCATCAGTTAACCCCTGAAGAATACGAAACAACACTTGAAAATCTCATCAAACGCTTTCGTTCGGAATTACATGAAAAGGTGCCTTTTTATATCGTTCTGACGGGAAATCAGCAAGGCCGTGAACCCATTGGTAACCAGGCCGTACGAGCGGCTCAGCGGAATGTAGCCAGCCGGTTATCCAAGGTATATGTTGTCTATGAAGATGCCGAACATTTTGCTGATAAAAACTGGATGAAAGACTTTGTGCATTATAATCAGGAAGCCCTGAACCACATTGGGAAAACCGTAGCAGAGCGAATTGTTACTAAAAAATGAAACGACTAAGCATCATATCACTCGTTTGGCCGAGCATGGGTTTTGCTCAGGGGCAAACTCGCATGCTCTATTTCTTCGGTGATAATAGGGTGCTTCAGCCTGAGAAACCTGTTCAGTTTTGGGGATGGGCTCCCGCAAATTCTTCTTTTTCGGTGGACTTTGCTGGCCAGAAGCAGGATGTAAAAGGCCAGTGGAAAGTAACCTTTCCGGCCTCGTCTTTTCGCACCCAGGATTATTGAAAATCTATGAATTCAGTTATTGATACCACCGTCATATTCGTTTTCTCAGCCTTTGT
>JASGGE010000128.1:0-11284 GCA_047605205.1 Siphonobacter sp. | reverse complement strand
TCTTTCAACCCTTGATATACATTCTTGGTAGAAAGGCCAGTAAAGGTTACGTAAGTATCCTCAGAGATGTGAATACCTAACTCTTCAAAATGCTTGAAATAGGCATAACGGTGAACGGGTTCTGTATCAACAATTACACCATCCATATCAAAAATAACAGTACGTATCATGGTAACCAGGGAAGTATTCAGCGTTTTTTACTCACAAAACAAAGGATAATCTTTTTATTTATACTTTCTATTATAAAACTCAATACGATTTTTCATTCATGCCAAATAAGGATTTGATAAAAATACGTACGGTTCATCCACTGCTTACACTCATTGGCTTGTGGCTGTGGGCTTGCCAGCCTCCTAAAACAAACCACCCCGGCATTGCCCTTTCGTTCGATGACCATTTTATTAAAGAGTGGCATGCCTTACGCCCATTACTTAAGAAACATCAGGCAAAAGTTACTTTTTTTATTACGTGCCCCCAGCCTTTATTTACTGAGGAAATCCAAATGCTGAGGGAACTATCCAGTGACGGGCACGAAATTGGTTTCCACGGAACCATTCATGGAAAGTCAACTGAATTGATTGAACACTTAGGGCCAAAAGCATACAAAGAAACCGAACTAAATCCGGGACTATCTTACCTGCATCAGGCAGGATTTCACCCTACCGCATATGCTCACCCAGGCGGCAATCATAATGCACGAGTTGATTCTGTTTTATTCGCATCAGGTTTTCGTATCCTACGGGATGTAAGCCTGGCCGAACGTAGCTGGCAAGGATTCAAGCTTTATCACATCAGTCCTAAGTATTTGTCAACTATTTATTATGATTTCAAAGGAAAACGTCTTGTAGATGCTTTACTTATTGATACCAGTGTAAACCTGAGTTATGAGGAATTGAAAGAAGCCCTACAAAAAGCTCGACAAGATGGTACAACTATCCTATTGTTTGGGCACAAACCCTTAGATAGTCATAAAAAACCCAACGAGTATGGTTTCGATATTAACCAACTGGAAGAAATTTTAAATTTGGCTAATGAATTATCCTTGCCTTTTTATACCATGTCCGAATTACCTAAACTTAGCGACCATATCGTTTATCCTTGAAAGCAAGAATAGGTTTCTCCAAATATTCGTAAGACAAAGCAGAAATGGCAATAGAAAAAACAAAAATGCTTATATACAAAATTCCATTATACGCCGATGAAGAAATCAGTCCTAAATAAGCGTTCAGAATATTAATCACAAAAACCGTTACAAAGACATGGTATAAATAAAGCCCATAAGAAATTTTACCCATATAATTCATAAACGGATTTTCTAATGAAATAATACTGCCTGCGTTCGCTGCCAGATTTAAAATAAAGAAAAGAAAGAAAAAGGCATACACTTCCATAAAACCGGGAAAGTGAAATCCTGAAAAGAACAAAATCAGAAACACAATATATACTACAATCTGAACATTTTTTTGAAATAGAAAAGGCAAAATAGTTTTGTTATTACTATAAACCAAGTACGCTCCGCCACCACCTAAAGCCATAATTAATAATCTAAATTGCCCAATAAATGTAAGAATCGAATCGTATTTCTGTATATCTGTGGCAATAAGATCATGCAAGCCGAACCACAATAAAAATATGGTTATAAAGCCAAAAATAAATACAATATAAATTGTCTTCTTAGGATATTTGATAATCCAGGGCCATAAATAATAGAACTGTTCTTCTACGCCAATAGACCAAGTCTGAGCACACCAATACGGCAATCCATACAATACAAAAGCATAATTTGGCAAAACAATACTTAATAAAAATAGCCTATTTGTATAATAATAATGTAACGTTTCAGAAGCACCTGGAAAGTAAAAAAGTGAAAGCTTAGGAAAAATAAAACACGACAGAAATATTAATAAAAAATAAATAGGCCAAATTCTAAAAACGCGTCTTAAGTAAAATTTCCTAGCTGAAATATCGCCAAAATTTCCTTTTTCCTGTAACAGTAAATACGTAATTAAGAAACCACTTAGCACAAAAAAAAGTCCTACACCTAGTCGCCCTGCATGTTTAATAATAGAGATTTCATAGATATTACGAATACCAAATGCTTCTTTGGCTTGTTCAAGATGATGAAAGATAACAAGAAATGCAGCAATACAGCGTATGCCATTTAGGTTCGGAAAATTTCGCTTTTGAATCATTTGTAGTAACTATTCGCCTCTTATACCTCTAGTGTGTATACGCCTTAGGGATATCACGTTTTTGCGAGTACGTAACTTTTAAAAAATAGATCGTCAATAAAACAATCCCAACTTGCATTGAATAATCAAGAATATAATCTGTAGAAGTAAAAATACTACCGGGAGATACATATTTCGGCAATTCCAACCGCCACCAAAAAGAAGGATGAACAACACACAGCAAATTATAAATCAAAAAAAAGATAACTTGCTTTTTATTATCCCAATCTAATATTAGAAATGTTAGTGGAATTAAGAACAAAAAAATATAATTACTATACGCACTTTGCTGAATAATCATCATTGTTCCATATAACATAACCCACGTACGTGAGAGCATGAACTCAAAAGAAGTTTTTCTGAATTTCCAGGCGGTCAAACAACCCACACCAACGGTAATTCCTAAACCAAGCCAATTCCATATTTTTAATCCTACTCCAATTGAATTAAAAAACCAGGGATTAACAATAGAAAAAACATTTGGAGCCCGTAATGTATTCGCTTCTCCCAGGGGTTGTAAAAATTCAGTCCCTACTAATAAATAAAGTATAACCAAAGTTGTAGTTCCTACTAAAAATAGTGGCAATAAAAAACGTATTTTATCTTTTTCAAGCAGAAAAATAGGTATTAATATTAATACAAAAATTATTTTAGTAGTTAATAAACCTATTACCAGTATTAGGCTATAGGCAACTACACCATAGCGTTTTCTGGTTAAAAATGCCAATGTTAAAAATAGCCACATCCAAACATCTTCCTGAGCGGCTACAATACACAATAATAAAGAACCAGGTAATAAGTAATACAATAGGGCTTTAAAAATAAACGTACCGTTTGAAAAAATAGGTCGATAAAAAAAATAAGAAATTAATACCGCTAATCCGTCCATGATTGCCATTGTTAATACAATCATTTTAGGCATATACCATAATTTAAGCCATAGGCCTAGGTAATAAGCATAAAAAGGAGAATACGGCGACCAAAAATCCCGGTAAACCATCTGACCAACTGAAGCTTTACTAGCTTCATCCCAAAAGCCATTTACATCGGAAGTAGGTTCATATCCAGCAAGAATATAAAGTACAACAAAAGGAATCAAACGAAATAACACCCAGCCGATTGAAATATAAACAGTAGGTTTTTTATTACTAAACCATTTTATTATTCCCGATTTAAAATATAAAATAATGCTAATTAGCAATATCAGTAGTATACTTAACCCTGTTTTAGCAATAATAACACTCATCAGAGGTACTTTTTAAGATTAATGGTTCATTTGTAAGTATTATTTATCTATAATATAGGCACATTAATAAAATAAGAAAGGAACGGAACGTTCCCTTACTAATGGCTGAAAACTATATAACTAAAATTGTTATTACATTTTATGCATGCTCGTCTAAGTATTCCTATACTTCGATTAATAACCTTTAGGCAGCCTACTTGTTAGCTTTTACTGGGCCAAAAGTATTAACAGAACCTGATCAATAAAAAAAAATGCTTACTAAAGTTTCTTTTAAGACACAGCTCCCCATCCTTCATTCGTTACTCAGAAGAAGTAGAAGAATATAAACGTGAGAGGCTTATATTAATTAATGGAAATGCCCACGGCAGGCAATAATCCTAATTTCGTGCTCAGTAACTTCGTAAATCAAGTGATGTTCTTGACTTATTTGTCTGGCCCATAGCCCTTTAAGATTACTCCCCAATGCTTCAGGGCGACCTTTCCCTTCATAAGGTAGTCGATGAATTGCACGCAACAATTCACTGATTCTAAAGAAATTTTTCTTATCCAAGTTGGCCCAATTGATAAAATCCTCATAGGCCTGGTCATCAAAAACCAACTTTCGCTTCCAACTCATCTAACTCATCAAAAGTTAATACTTTTACATTTTGCCCCTTCCGAACATGTTCCGTAGCTTGTGACAATCGCTCAGAACTAATTGGTTCAGAGGCGATTTCTTCCGTCAGGCTTGCTTCAATCACCAGTCGTAACCGCTGATTTTTAAATAAAGTCTTGATACTTTTTAGAAACCGTTCGTCTAATTCCGTTTCATGAAGTTCAAATGTTGTTGTCATATATTGGCCGTTTACCCAAATCTCGTCATTTCCTTTGGAACCAGCAAAACTAGAGGCATTATCTACTTTTTGTTCGTAATAATAGCCATAAACCTTTATTTTAGGTTTCTGATCTTATTATGAGCATCTATACACTCCCATTTTGACTTTATTGTATGAACATCTCGATCAAAGAAATCGCCCGAAGATTGAAAATCTCGCCTTCTACTGTATCGAGAGCTTTGCAGAATCATCCTCGTATTGGCCTCCGTACACGTGAGCGAGTACAGGAATTGGCTGAGGAACTCAACTACATTCCCAGTGCAACCGCCCGAAATCTGCGAAGTGGCAAAACGTTTATGTTAGCTGTTGTATTACCTGAAATTCAGGAGTATTTTTTCTCTAATGCTGTTAATGGTATCGAAGAGCTTGCTTTTGAAAAAGGATATACGGTAGCTCTATATCAGTCTCATGATCAATATGATCGAGAGAAACAAGTATTAAAAGTACTTTCCAGGCATGTCGTGGATGGTGTTATTCTGTCGGTGGCTAAAGAAAGCCATCAGTTTGACCATGTAGAGAAGTTTCTTAAGCACCAGATCCCACTTGTACTTTTTGACCGGATTCCACCCGGCATCGATACCCATCACGTTAGCTGTGATATTGAAACTGGGGCGTATGAAGCAACCAGACTTTTATTGGAGAAAGGTTTTCGGCGAATTGCATTATTAAACGGGCCTAGCAGCCTGGTTGCTTCCGAGGAGCGATACCGCGGATATGAAAGGGCCTTGGCAGAAGTTCATTTACATATTGATAATGATTTAATTCAACAAACGGATTTAAGTACAGAGCAAAATCGTAGTCAGATGAGTGCGTTATTAACATTGTCCCAAACGCCCGACTCTGTTTTAGCATTTAATGATTATGTAGCACTGGATGCCATGGCCATATGCCGGTTAAAGGGTCTTCGTATCAATCAGGATATTTCATTCGTCAGTTTTGCGAATCTTCCTATTAATACATACCTTGAATATCCACCTTTAGCGTCAGTCGAGCAACATCCTTATCAGATGGGCTATACAGCAGCCCAAATTCTGCTTCGTTCTATTACGGAAAAAAGTACCCCTACGGAACGAGTTATTCTGCAGCCCGAATTAATTACTTTATCTTAATATTTTTTACAGAATCTAAAAGTTGTGCATTCGTTTGTTCTTAGCTGTGCATTCGTTTGTGCATCTTCTTTCCTATTTTAAAGATTCTTCTAAATACTTGATGATCAGTTTTTTTTCTACTTTAGCAATACGCTTTGACGCACAAATCAATATGAGTAAGCTTTTTACGGTATCTGCCCCCGGCCGCATTTGCTTGTTTGGAGAACATCAGGATTATCTGGGCTTGCCTGTGATTGCTGCCGCCATTTCACTCCGGCTTCGCATCATTGGTAGAACCATTTCCTCTCCTCAAGTACGCATTGCCCTGCCTGATATTAATCAGCAGGAAATATTTGATCTTCAAACCGAAATTCCTTATAAAAATAAACGGGATTACTATAAAAGCGTACTTAACCTGATGCAGCGGGAAGGAGCTACGTTTCCCAATGGCTTTGAAGTTAGCCTAACGAGTACTATTCCGATTAATGCCGGAACATCCAGTTCATCGGCAATGGTAGTAGCCTGGGCCTATTTCCTGAGTCAGATGGCTAATCCGCCTTTTTCCAAATCAGCTCTGGCCTTAGCAGATTTAGCCTATCGGGCCGAAGTAGAAGAATTTGGAGAGCCGGGAGGCCGCATGGACCAAACCTCTATTTCCGTCGGAAATGTTATCTATTTGGAATCTCAGCCAACACCACGTGTAGAAGCCATCAAACCCATAAGCGGAACATTCGTACTGGGCGATTCTCAGCAGGCTAAAGATACTTTGGGCGTGCTTAAACACGTAAAATACGGTATGCTGGAAGCCATGCGAAAAATTAAAGCATTTGATTCGGAATTTTCACTTCATACGTATCCCAGTGAGCGTGCTGAAGCTTATAAACATCTTCTTACTGAAGACGAATACACCTTATTTACCGGGAATCTTTCCGATCGGGACATTCTGGTTCAAGCGAAAAATCTATTACAACAAGCCGTCCCCGATCCGATTCAGTTTGGAGCACTGTTGAATCAGCACCAACGAAATCTCCGTGATGCCAAACGAATTTCAACACCCAAAATTGACCGAATGATTGATGCCTCTTTGAAAGCCGGGGCATTAGGAGCCAAAATCAATGGCTCTGGCGGCGGAGGTTGCATGTTTGCCTACGCACCTAACCATGCAGAAGAAGTTGCCGCGGCAATCGAACAGGAAGGTGGCAAGGCTTATATTATTACAATTGACGAAGGAGTCCGAACAGAAAAAGTGCTTGAAAATGTTTAGAAGCTTTTTCGGAACTGTTTACTAAAATGACAAAACGTATTTTGATTCTTGCGGGAGGAATGTCTTCCCGAATGAAAAAAGCCGCCGAAGATATTCCCTTGGATCAAAAATTAATTGACCAGGCTAATTCGCTTACCAAAGGGATGATCAGCGTAGGCACAGCCGGAAAATCATTAATTGATTATCAGCTTACTAACGCAATAGAAGCAGGCCTGGAAGAGGTATTATTATTGCTTCATCCGGAAGATACTGTCACACAGCCTTATTATGAGACCGCCGTTTATCCAACATTAACCATCCGCTTTGCCCGTCAGCGGATCGCCCCTGATCGTGTAAAGCCTGCTGGTACTGCCGATGCCGTTTTGCAAGCCTTAGAACAAACGCCAGACTGGCAAAAAGGTCGCTTTATTGTATGCAACAGTGACAATCTGTATTCAGTAAATGCATTGAATTCAGTATGGAATAGTGAGACACCCAATGCGTTAATTAGTTATGACCGCAATGCTCTTGATTTTCCAGCCGAACGTATTCAGGCTTTTGCCTTGATTCGTGCCGATGAAAGTGGTCATCTAATTGATATTCATGAAAAACCTTCCGAACAGGAGGTCGAAGAAGCTCGCCGAAAAACAGGCCGGGTGGGAGTTAGCATGAATCTGTTTGCATTCGAGGCTGCTCAATTACTTCCTTATTTGCGGCAAACACCTTTTCATCCTGTGCGTAATGAAAAAGAGTTACCAACAACCGTAAATATGCTGGCACAACACGAAACAATTTCAACGATACCACTATCGGAGAATGTACCGGATCTTACCAGCAAAAAAGATATTGCTATTGTTCAGAAATACCTGGCCGAAAAATATAGCCTATAATAAAAACCTCCATGACTCAGCGACGCGATTTTATTAAGACCAGTGCGATGGCTACGGCAGGCGTAGCTCTTTTCCCCCACATCCTAAAAGCGGTTCCCAATGATCGGAAAGTACGTTTAGGTTTCATCGGCGTAGGCTTACGCGGCCGCGAACACGTACGAAATTCTGTGTTATTTTCTCAGGTAGAAATTAATGCTATCTGTGATATTGATCCAGCCGCTATTGAGAAAGCCCAGAAAATAATTCGTGATTCAGGCCGTAAAGAAGCAGCTGTATATGGTAAAGATGACCATGATTTTGAAAATATGGTTAAACGTGATGATCTGGATGGTATTGTCATTGCCACTCCGTGGGAATGGCACGTACCCATGGCTGTCATTGCCATGAAAGCTGGTAAATACGCAGGCATTGAGGTTTCAGCAACCGTAACGCTTCAGGAATCCTGGGACCTGGTCAATACATATGAAAAAACGGGTTCGCACTGCATGATTCTTGAAAATGTTTGTTATCGTCGGGATGTTATGGCAGCATTGAATATGGTGCGAAAAGGCTTGTTTGGTGAATTAACCCATCTGGAATGTGGATATGAACACGATCTACGGGAAGTAAAATTCAACGATGGCAAAAATCCTTATGGCGGAGGCGTTGAATTCGGAGCGAAGGGTTTTTCAGAAGCAAAGTGGCGTACTCAGCATTCCATCAATCGAAATGGAGATATTTATCCAACACATGGCCTTGGTCCAGTGGCGGAGATGATCAATATCAACCGGGGAAATCAGTTTCAATATCTGGTTTCGATGGCAACAAAACCTCTGAGCCTTCATAAATATATTGTTGATAATGGTGGGGCTGATCACCCAAATGCGAAAGTGAAATTTAAGTTAGGGGATGTCGTACAAACAATGATCAAATGTGCAAATGGCGAAACCATCTTGGTTACGCACGACACGAATAGTCCACGCCCTTACTCACTGGGTTTCAAAGTTCAGGGAACTAATGGCCTTTGGATGGATGAAGGTGATCAAATTTATATTGAAAAGAAGAGCCCGAAACCACACCAGTGGGAAAAAGATACGAATTATATGAAAGAATATGACCACCCCTTATGGAAAGAACTTGAGAAAAATGCCGAAGGAGCGGGTCATGGCGGAATGGATTACTTCGTAATACGTGATTTTATCCTTGCTATTCAGAATAAAACTTCCCCTACGATAGATGTCTATGATGCTGCAGCCTGGTCAGCAATTAGTCCTTTATCGGAGGAATCTATCAAAAAAGGTTCAGCACCTATTGCCATTCCTGACTTTACTAGAGGAAAATGGAAAACGAACAAGCCCATTTTCGCTTTATAATTTTCTAGTAACAACCTTATCTCTAAACTTACCGGGGCAGGGTGGCAGATCTGCCACCCTGTTTTCGTTTAATGCTCTGCTTATGCCTGCATTCAAAAGTATCTTTTTTCTACTGCTGATTAGTTCGTTGAGTTATAGCCAGAGTATTCCTGTTTGGCAGGGCTCAGTAGAAGCAAAAACAGACTGGCTATTAAACCCATCTGGTTATAAAGCCCAAGTTTTCACATCCGGCGATCATAAAGATGTCATTCTCTCAAACGGCCTAGTTATGCGACGGATTCGGGTCAGCCCTAATGCGTCTACGGTTGAATATAAAAACATCACAACCGGCGAGCAAATGGTAAGATCCGTGCGACCAGAAGCACGATTAAAACTAAATGGAAAAACGATTCAGATAGGGGGCTTATACGGTCAGAAACAACATGCCTATTTACTAAACGAATGGACTGATTCCCTTCAAAGGCATCCCGATGATTTTCAATTTAAAAGCCTGATTGTAGAAGACTTGAAACCCTATTTAAAGTGGAAACCCGCATTATGGGCATTGAATCCACACCAGTCCACTGGGAAAACACTTACGTTAACTTTCATTTCCAGCAGCTTCCCAAACGTCTATGTAGAAATTCATTATGATTTGTACGATGGTATTCCATTACTATGCAAACATCTCAGCATACGTAATCTCGGAAAAAAAATCATATCAGTAGACGGTGTAGTCAATGAAATCCTGGCCGTTCCGGAAGAAGAATCAGCCGTAGTAGGCACTCCTGATCAAATGAAAAAGCCAGCCAGGTTGTATATCGAAAGTAATTACACCTTCAATAATTCGATGAAAGCCACCCTATCCGATCAGACAACGCATTGGAAAACCGATAGCCTGTATACTTCACAGGTTAACTATAATTATCAGACCCCTTGTCTATTAGAAGTATATCCTCCCATTGGCCCAGGAATTCTACTCGGCTCAGGCGAAACCTACGAATCAATTCGCACAAATGAATTACTTCTGGATTCTTACGACCGGGAAAGAAACGGATTAGCCCAACGACGCATGTACCGTCTTGTTGCTCCCTGGACTACACAGAATCCAATCTTTATGCACCTAGTTAGCACAGAGCCCCTTACCGTACAAAATATCATTGATCAGTGCGTAGAAACGGGATATGAAATGGTCATTCTAAGTTTCGGCAGTGGCTTGGATATGGAAGACACCACAGAAACTAATATAAATAAATACAAAGCATTAGTTGACTACGCTCATCAGAAAGGAATAATGTTAGGAGGTTATTCACTATTTAGTAGCAGAAGAATCAATGATACAGAAGATGTAATAGATCCCCAAAGTGGTTTACCGGATAAACACGCAATGTTCGGAGCAGCAGCTTGCCTGGGAAGTAATTGGGGCTTAGCATACCTGAAAAAATTACGCACTTTTATTTCAAAAACAGGCTTTGATATTCTTGAACATGATGGGCCTTATCCAGGTGATGTATGTGCATCTACTTCTCATCCGGGTCATCATAATCTTGCCGACTCACAGTGGCAGCAATTAGAGCTACAGAAAGGATTTTACCGATGGCTAAATGAAAAAGGAGTGTATGTTAACGCTCCAGACTGGTATTTCTTAGATGGTTCTAATAAAATTGGATTAGGATATCGAGAAGTAAATTTTTCTTTACCTCGGGCAGAACAAATGGTTTTAAATCGTCAGAATATTTATGATGGTACCTGGGAGAAAAACCCATCTATGAGCTGGGGTTTTGTTCCACTATCAAAATATCAGGGAGGAGGCCCCGAAGCAGTCATCGAGCCACTTAAAGATCATTTAAAAGATTACCAGCAGTTAATGATTCAATATTACGGAGCAGGAATACAAGCCTGCTATCGAGGCCCACGCTTATATGACTCAGAAGAAACAAAACAAATAGTAAAAGAAACGATAGATTGGTATAAGAAAAATCGTAAAATACTCAATTCTGATTTAATTCACCTACGCAGACCAGATGGAAGAGACTGGGACGGTATTATGCACGTAAACCCATCTTTATCAACAAAAGCAATAGCCATCATCTATAATCCATTAAAGACTAAAATCAGTAGATCCATTCGATTACCACTTTATTATACCGGATTAACAACCAATGCTAACGTGACAATTGATCATAAAACCTAGGTTTATAAACTTGATAAGAATCATACCATCACAGTCCCAATTCATATTCAAGCTGAAAGCTACCAAGTTATAAGTATACAAAATGGCTTAAAGAGCAAATTTTTAAAAGACTAATTAGAGGATTTAAAAAAAGTAATAAACAAAAAAACCCGTTCAATATTGAACGGGTTCATTGTAATAAAAGGG
>JASGGE010000127.1:0-11378 GCA_047605205.1 Siphonobacter sp. | reverse complement strand
AGCGGACTTTCATCATCAATAAAGGAAGTCACGGCCATGAGTCCATCCGAATTTTGCTGAGTGGTAAATTGCTTAATATAGTCAGCAAACTCGGCTTCTTTAAATACGGTGTCTGTAGTGGTCAGGCATAAAGCATTCACCTCACTATTTGCTTTTAATAACTCATAAAAACTATGCAATGAACTTGGTGTTGACTTGCGAACTATTTTTATGGGTACCTCATACCTGATTGTATTCAGGTGAGCTTCCAGCTCAGGCGAATGTTCGTTGATGATTATCCAGACTGCTTCGGCCTGATTTCGGGAAAAAATGCCAATAAGACGATCAATCAGCATTTCTCCCTGCAAACGCACCATTGGCTTTGGCAATGGGAAACCCCCCTTTGCCAGCCGAGAACCTTCACCCGCTGCAATAATGGCATAAATCATATTGGTGTTGTGTACTCTTAAAAGTCGAACCGCATCCGGCCCCGAATACCCCATTGAGCAACATTGGGGTGGTCGAGGTAACTGAAGCGTCGAACAATGTCAATTCGTAATAACTTGAAAATATTGGCTACCCCAACACTTGCCTCTATATAAGGCTTATTATTGAGTGTGTAGGTGATAGGGCTGCCCGAATCATCCAGTTGAAAACGATATAAGTTTTTCTGGATATTAGGATTATTCTCATCTCGCAAGCCGCCCATTACGCCTTTGAAAGCTACGACCTCGCGAAGTTTCAATTTTTTCAGCAATGGGACTTTATTGAACAGAAATCCATTCAGGTAATAATCGGCCATCACACTCACGTAATGATCACTGACAAACTCCATAAAGTTCATCAGGTTAAATGAGTTGAGCTGATAGGCATAGGTCTGATTGGCCCGGTGAATGGCGAGTAATGGGAATGGAATGTTGTTTCCGAAAATATACCCGCCTTCAGTTGTCATATCAATATACCCAAACTGGGAAAGGTAAAATCGCTTGAAAACATTCCCTATAACCGTTTGGTAACTATTTTCACTTTGGAATACATTCTTCAGCCCCATATTATACCGCAAGGTAAATACCGGGTAGCGATTAAATAAAGGCGTACGATATAACTTTCCCTGATAATACTGCTCGTTAGGAGCATAGCGTAGTTCAAAATTGAATTCAGTATTCGTTAGATTCCGAACATCACTTAGGGTACCTTCATCGTCAAATCGTTCATATTTCAGAATACCCGCTGGCCACTGTTTCCAGTGGTTAAAGCCTATTTTGTAGGAAAGGTGATTCTGGAATTCACGTACGTATTCGAACTTGTAAATGTCATTATATAGCCAGCGGTTATTCTGCCCTCGTTTGAATGATAGCAGGAAATTGTCTTCCTGTACAAACTGTAGCTCCTGACCAGGAATTTTTGTATCCCGCTGGAAACTTGCCCGGATGTAGTTGAGTGGGAAATGATAAACGGATTTATTACTCAGCGAATACGTTCCACTAAAGAAGTATTTCCACTTTTCATCTTTGAAACCATAGGCTCCGTAGGTCTCGAAGTAGAGCCGCTTGCTTAAGTTTTGGGTAGTACGCCCGCCCAGTCGCAGGCGAAATCCTTCAACGGGATTAAAGCTGTAGAAGGTATTTGCTGGACCAATTTCAAATTTATCAAATGTTTTATAACCTGCCAGAAAGATGGTTGCAATATCCATAACCCGCTTGAAGGAAGAAATGGTTTGCAGTGTATCAACGTTTCGATACACATCTGACTCCATTTTTTCAAGCGGAATAGGGCGGACATTTTTCCAATAGGCTTCGTTTTTATTATTCGACGGATTAACGAAAACTTCGGCAGGCCCCGAATACACACTGTCGGGAGCGGCCTTATTGATGGTATAGTGCCCGAAGTTTACTATTCGTTGCCCGAATAAACCACCACCCTGCTTGTTTAAAGAAAACTCCATTGCCAGGGTTGTTTTACTCGGATGGTAACGGCCATCCTCACTTTTTTCAAATTCAAGCCGTGCTTCCAGATCCCGCATGAAATTGAGGTTAATGTCTTTGTTAACCGTCAGATAGGCATTCTGAACTGCGTAGTTACCATCCAGCGTAACGAAGAGTTTTCCTTCGAAAAGCATGTCGGTTTTATTACGGGGTACAAAACTGAGTTCAATCAGTTTAGGCTCATGCGTTTTGATGGTATCACTGATAAAGAACTTATAAAACGTGGGCGAGTTATTAGCAATTGGGCTTAAAAACAGGTTGGTGGCAATGGAAATGTCATTGTCATAAATGTTAATATCCTCGTAAAGTCGATTGAAATAAGTGCTTAATCCATCATTATCAATAAAGCGGGCATCGAACTCCGCTCTTCGTTGAGCCATTACTTTCATCTTCTTGGCGTAAGGATTCTTGCGGTAGTAAACTTCCGAAAGTTTTTCCTGCAAATAGGCTGGAAGCATATTTTTACCACCTATTGAGGAAGAATCTTGTTCCTTAAACAAGAATTGATAATTACGGAAAATACGTTTTTCTTTGAACCGATCAGACAGATTACTCAGAGATAAGGAAATTTTCTCATATTGCTCATACTGAACATATTCGTAAAGCCCCATCTGATTTTTTTCTTTGTTTTCAATAACCTGCCGGATCAGTTGAACGGCCGGATTATCACGGTTCCGATAACGACCTTTGCCTTTTACCACTACTTCCTTTAAAAGTGAAGCATCAACATCCATTTTGATGTTTAATACCTGATTTTTCCCAGGAGTAATGGTTTTCTCAATACTCACGTAACCGATATACGTAAATTTTATCCTGGTCTGTCCAGCTGGTAAAGTGATCGTATAATTACCATCAACATCGGCCAGATTCCCAATAGTCGTTCCGGGAATCACCACTGTTACATACGGTAGTGTTTCATTCGTTTTCGCGTCTGTAATCACGCCTTTTACCGTAGTTTGGGCGAGAACAGCCGTGCCAGATAGCACTAAGGCTACCCAGGTCAATATGTTTATAGTGGTTTTGATGGATTTTAACATTGTTTTAGTGATCGCCTTTCAGTCGATCATCTAGGGACTGTTTATCATTATGTAAACAGTCCTTTTTTTATCATGGCTTTCAAATACATTCAACTAACATACTAACCACTTGGGATGAGTATGTTTACTATTTCTTTCCGTGGGTAGAAAGGGTGGAAGGACCTTAGTCTTTCCACCTGATATTCTAAATGCTTGAGTGTAACAAGCTCTTACTCGGTAATTGGGTAACTCTTAAAGTAACTCAACAAGTTCCTGATAGTAATCAAGGCCAAGGTGAGTAATGAGGTCTTCACCCATAATATGACGCAAAGTATTTTGCAGTTTCATTAATTGTTTGAAAATATCGTTTTCAGGACGCAGACCTTCAGCTGTTTGAGGAGACTTGAGGTAGAATGATAACCATTCCTGAATACCGTACATCCCTGCTCGTTGAGCCAGATCAAGGAAAAGAGCCAAATCCAGTACGATTGGAGCGGCTAAAATCGAATCCCGGCAAAGGAAATTGATCTTGATTTGCATCTGATAACCTAACCAGCCGAAGATGTCGATGTTGTCCCAGCTTTCTTTGTTATCACCATGAGGAGGGTAATAGTTAATGCGAATTTTATGGTACAAATCGCCGTATAAATCGGGATTGTTTTCGGCATTGAGGATATCTTCCAGGACTCCTAACTTCGAAACTTCTTTAGTTTTGAAGTTATCAGGATCGTCCAGCACCCAGCCATCACGGTTACCCAGGATATTTGAAGAGAACCAGCCTTTTACACCTAGGGCACGAGCCTGAAGGCCAGGAGCCAGGATGGTTTTCATTAAGGTTTGACCCGTTTTGAAATCCTTACCGGCGATGGGAACCTCCATACGTTTGGCCAAATCAACAATTGCGGTAACATCACAGGTGAGGTTAGGGGCACCGTTAGCGAAGGGAACGCCTGACATGATAGCGGCATAAGCATACACCATGCTAGGAGGAATGCGTAAATCGTTATCATCAAGACCGCGTTCAAGGCTTTCGATGCTTTCGAATACTTCGCAGGTTTCGATATACTTTTCTGTTGAACCACACCATACCATTACTATCCGATCCAGGCCATTGGCTGCTTTGAAGTCTTCAATGTCCTGCATTACTGCATTTGCTAATTCGCGACGAGTAGCTTCTGTTTTGACGTGTGTTCCGTCGAGGTTTTTAACAAACTCTTTATCAAAGACCGCCTTCATGGGTTTGATGGTTTCCAGTTCGGGGCGAACGGCTTCCAGCATGAAAGGGTCTAATACTTTTGCGTTGAGGGCTGCTTCATAGACGTTATCAGAGTAAACATCCCAACCACCAAATACAATATCGGTAAGTTTTGCAAGGGGGACGAAATCTTTGATAAGCGGGTTACGGTTTTCGGTACGTTTTCCAAGGCGGATATTCCCTAATTGCGAAACGGAGCCTACTGGTTTAGCCAAACCTTTATTTACCGCTATGACTCCGGCGATGAAGGTGGTGGCAACTGCTCCTAAGCCAGGCATCAGTATACCTAATGTTCCTTCAGCAGGTTTGATTTGATACTCCATAAGATTTATTGTTTAAATGGACATTGAACTTGGTCTTCCTATATCTTAGGTTGAAGGAAGAGGATTAAGAATTAATTATTTTCGAAGGAGTTCAGCAGGCTTTATAGCCACCGTTGCTCCCGATACCACTGTAGCGTTTCGTTAAGTCCTTTTTTTAAATCATAAGTGGGCTTGTAACCCAGGTCCCGTTGGGCTGCTTCGATACTCATGGCCCAGTTGGGAGCCGTAAATTCGTGTAATCGATCCCGATTGAGTACCGGCGTTTTTGCAGATCGGCGGTAGGCCCATTCCAAAACATTCGCAGCTACCTGTACCAGTGGCAAGGGAAGGTGAAGTCGTATGGCTTTCTTCCCGGATAAGCCTTGAAATGTATCAGCCAGTTCGTAGCGTCCGTATACATGTCCATCCGATAAATTATACTGACCATTTTTATCAGCTTCCAAGGCCAGTAATGTTGCCTGTACAACATCTTTCACATATACGAAGCTAAAACGTTGGGGAGTGTGACCTATATAAGGGTCCCAGCCCTGGCTAAGCATTTTGAAAACAACCAACAAATCTTTCTCGCGTGGGCCATATACAGCCGTAGGGCGGAGAATGGTTAGCGGAACGTTAATGTCAGATAAATAATACTCGGCTAATAGCTTGCTCTTGCCGTATGAAGTAACCGGAGCAGGCGATTTTGCCTCTGTAAAGGGAAACGATTCTTCATAGGCAGCTGGCCCTAAAGCAGCCAGGCTACTCATGAAAACAAACTTTTTGAGTGGAATAGCTGCCCTGGCAGCGGCTCTGGCTAATTGAAGTGTGTAGGTAGCATTGATAGTATTATAATCATCCGTGGTTTTTGCCCGGGTAGCACCGGCGGCATGAATAATGTACGAATACTGACCTTCCTCCAGTAATTTCTGTAAAGCCTCTTCTGATTGCCAGTCTGGATACACCAAAACAGGAGCATTGTTTCCAAATTGTGAAACATTGCTGGAGGCTCTGACGGCGGCATGAACTTCTAATCCAGCCTGTTGAGCGGCTGGAACGAGGTGGTAGCCAATGAACCCACTTGCTCCGGTGATGAGTACCTTTTCACTCATATATTCTTTTCCAGTAAACGATATCGTTTGTATAGCTTAGCGTTGATTTGCTCAATGGCGTGATTCATCAGATAATTATCTTCTAACATCCAGGAACATTCACCGCCGGTAACTTTTGTGCCATAGGTGTTTTTTATCACGCTACCGTACAAACAGGCTTCGATGCCTAGCTTACGATATCCTTCCAAAACCCCTAGCGTTAAGACGCGAATCCGGGTGATATTTTTACGTTGAAACAGAAGTTTGAAAATGCCGGTAGGGAACAAACGGCCTCGTTTCATTTTAATCTGAATCTGATTAATGTCTGGAATACCAAGAACAAAGGCAATTACTTTATCATCTTTTTCAGCAACCAGGCAATACCGCGGGTCCAGAATCATCTTTAAATCCTTTGCCAGATAATCAAACTCGTCATCTGTCATGGGAACAAAACCTAAATTCTTGTCCCAGGCTTTGTTATACACTTCCCGAATTTTAGGAACCTCGTTTTTAAAGTCCTTTACATTCACTTGTCTAATGGTGATACCGCTACGTTTCAAACGGGTTTGTAACATATCGAGCATCCGAACCGGCTTGTCATTTGATTCAGCAACGTTCAGTTCATAGGCTAGTAAATCCGTTTTTTTATGTAGGCCTGCTCCTTCAATCAGAGGTATGTAGTAGGGGGCATTATAAGGCATCATCGCCATTGGCGGACGATCAAAGCCCTCAATTAGTAAACCGCACGCATCGTTAGTAGTTGGGTTGGTTGGCCCTACCAGGTTGGTTAATCCCCGTTCTTTCAGCCATTCGATAGCACTTTTAAAGAGCAAATTGGCCGTCTCCTGATCGTTAATACAATCAAAAAAACCAAAAAAACCATCATTCCTGCCAACAAAAGCATTGTGGTTACGATTATGAATGGCAGCGATTCGGCCCGTAATCTGATCTCCATCATAAGCTAAAAAAAGCTGAACTTCGGAGTGCTTATAAAAAGGGTGCTTACTGGGTGTCAGTAAATCCTTTTGGCCAATAAAGATTTCAGGAACATAGTTCGGATCATCTTTATAGAGATCATGGGGAAAATCAATGAACTTCGTTAAGTCTTTCGACTGAATCGCTACCACCCGTTTCATATCCGTTCTTTAAGAGCCTCAGGATTGATTTTGCGATAGGCACGAGCCATTTTATTAACAGCTTCTTCAATTTGACTAAAAGTATGCGTAGCCATTAATGAGAAGCGAATCAATGATTCCTGAGGCGGGACGGCCGGTGAAACTACTGGGTTAACAAAAACGCCATCTTCCTGCAATAGCTTGGTCATCAGGAAAGTATGCTCGTTATTGCGGATATAAATAGGCAAAATGGGGCTTTCGCTTTTCCCTAAATCGAACCCACTTGATACTAATAATTCTTTTGCGAAGTTTGTGTTGGCCCACAAACGCTCAATATGTTCAGGCTCATTCTGGATAATTTCCAGAGCGGCTAATGTACTGGCTGTGGCAGCAGGTGTCATACTGGCACTAAAAATGAGTGAACGTGCCCGGTGCCGTAGGTACTCAATTGTGGCGGAATCGCTGGCAATGAATCCTCCCAGCGAAGCTAGCGATTTGCTGAAGGTACCCATAATTAGGTCTGTACTTTCGGTAAGACCGAAGTGAGAAGCCGTCCCCGCACCGTTTTTACCAATTACACCTAAACTGTGGGCGTCGTCTATCAGAACAGAAGCATTAAACTCGGTAGCGATAGCATTCAAAACAGGAAGCTTAACAATGTCACCCTCCATACTGAAGATGCCGTCGCTAGCAATTAATTTAATACCTTCCTCCGGAAGCTGATTTAGTTTTTTCCAGAGGTCGTCCATATCGTTATGGGCGTACTTGATCACTTTTGAGAAAGAAAGGCGGCTACCATCAATAATGGAAGCATGATTGCTTTCATCCAGAATTAGATAATCATTCCGGCCGGTTAAGCACGCCAGAGCTCCTAAATTAGCCTGATACCCGGTACTGAACAAAACGGCACCTTCTTTACCTGTGTAGGCAGCTAGTCTGGCTTCCAGTTCCTCGTGAATATCAAGGGTGCCGTTCAGGAAACGAGATCCCGCACAACCCGTGCCATATTTGGCAATAGCTTTCTGAGAGGCTTCAATAATGGCTGGGTGATTAGTAAGGCCCAAATACGAGTTGGAACCAAACATAAGGACGCGTTTTCCTTCAATAATAACTTCGGTATCCTGACCTGATTCAATAGACCTGAAATAAGGATAAATCCCTTTTGCTTTTGCGATAGCAACATCCTGATAGGCGGCTACTTTAGCATATAATTTTTTTTCCATGAATATTGGTGTCACAAACGTGTACTGACTTCCTTTTTTGAACGGTCTTTGAAACTCAACAAAAGGTTAAGTTTACAAAAAAACAACCCTTTTGCAAAAAAGATAAACTAGTGCAGCTTTCTTCCATAAAGAATTTACTTTTGTTCTCTCTGAAAAACTCCCACAGGTTAGGGTTGATAAAAATAAACCACTGATAATGTGGAGGTTTTTATGGATTTTACTTCCCTGAACCGTTCATCATATTTACTACGTATGCCCCTATACGTGGTAGGGTGATTAGGGATCAGGAAGTACTTATTTCCTTATGATTGAAGAGATAATTGGTAATCATCCGGGAAAGATGATACTTGTGGTTTTCAGCGAAAACGTCAAATTGTTCTTCATTCATATCGTTCATTTTCATCTGCATGTTACGGCAGATAAAAATGAACTGTAATCCGCCTAAAATCATCGGAACCAGATTTTCAGGAGCGACGTCTGGTCTAATGGTTCCCTTACTGATTTCCTCTTCAAACTGTTGGTATAATTTCGTGCGTAAAACATTCTTTAATTTAAATAATTCAGGAATCAATGGCTCAGGATTGCGGTGCATTTCATTCATGATAAACAAAACCAGTTTAGGTTCATGCTTCATCAACCGGAAATCCTCGTCAATCATCCGAATCAGTTTTTCCTGAAACGTTATGGGCTGTTCCAGAATCCCCAGCGTGGTTTCGCAATAAAGCGTAAACAACTCCCGAAAGACCTCATGAAACAGCTTTTCCTTACTTCTGAAATAATAATTCGTAAGGGCAATGTTCATCCCGGCTGCTTCAGCAATATCTCGGGCTGTCGTACCGGCAAATCCTTTCTTTAGAAAAATGAACTTAGCAGCTTCCTTGATTTTCTCTTCGCTGCTCTGTATGCAATTCTTCACGAGCCTTTCATTCAATTTTCGCCAAAGGTCATAAAAAAATCTTTTTGTACAATAGATCGTTAAATGATATTTTTAAATAATTGTTTAAAGTGTTGAATTACTGCATTTTATCAGCTCTGCTATTTAAGTAAATCTGATACAGATTAACAGGTTTTGCGAAAAAGGCTACCTCATGTGTTTGATTGTCACCTTTCTATGAAATATTAAAATGGTCAACCTGGTTGACGATGCAAGTTTAATTTAAAAATGGTTTCGATGTACAGATTAGATTTTAACAAGGCTATAATTTTAATCTGACATTAACCTTTTATTGCACTTTTCTATAAATAAATGTAGATACATCGTTTTAAGCTATGGCTTTTTAGAAGTCGTAATATTCAATTTATGAAGTAGTATTTACCTGCTTACATTACTAATTAATCACCTTCATACCATATCCTTTAAAAAACCATCCGTACCTTCGCTTCCTGGATGGGTTTTGATTTTAAGGATGAGTCTCATGATGAATAACCGTTGGGCGTTCTTTCTTGGAATGTTCTTATTATCAGCATGTTCCAGTACGCAGTACTTTGCGGGGCATGCTTTACATTCGGCATTGATTCCGGTGACGGATACCACTGCCGCTGCTTCTAAAGAGAGTAAGGCCCTGGCTACTTATTTACAGACCTACCACGATAGCCTGAATCGTTCGATGAATCAGATCCTGGTGAAATCAGCAAAGCGATTGCATAAGGGTGGGGTTGAGTCCGAACTCGGGGATTTAATGGCCGACCTGTTTCTTGAGCAGGGTCAAAAACACTATGGATCGCCCATTGATGTGGCTCAGATGAATACGGGCGGCATTCGGGCCGAAATTCTGGCAGGGAATGTGACGCTTGGCAATGTCTATGAAATAATGCCCTTCGATAATGATCTGGTGGTGCTGACGCTTTCTGGCGAAACGATGAAGCAGTTTATTGATTACGTGGCGGCCCGGCAGGATCCACAGTCGGGTATGCGTCTGGTGCTGGATAAAGACACCAGAAAGCCAATCGAAATCACCATTCAGGGTAAGCCCTTTGACCCAAGTAAAACCTACAAAATCGTGGTGAGTGATTACGTAGCTACGGGGGGTGATAGTGCAGTTTTCCTGAAAAACTGCCTGAAATCGGAGCCTTTGCATTATCTAATGCGAGATGCCATTCGGGATTATTTCATAGCAAAAGGCCAGAAAAATGAAGTGCTTAACCCACAGTTAGATGGTCGGACCACAGTTCGCTAAATTTATTTTTGACCTTTAATGTCTTAGGCATTTCGATATACACATGACTCGTTCGGATCGTCGTTATTTTTTTAAGCAACTCGGTAGTTTAGGCGGAGCCTTACTCCTGAGCGGCACGACCTTTGATGGCTGGGCTAAAGCCAGCCCCGTAAAACTTACCATTCTGCATACCAATGATACCCATAGCCACCTGGATCCGTTTCCGGAGGGCGACCGTAACGCGGGTAAGGGTGGGGTGGTGAATCGGGCTCGGTTAATCAGCCAGATTCGTCAGCAGGAAGAAAATGTACTCTTGTTTGATGCCGGTGATATTTTCCAGGGAACGCCTTATTTCAATCTGTTTCATGGCGAACCTGAAATTCAGAGCATGAGTATGCTCGGCTACGATGCCATAACGATGGGTAACCATGATTTTGATGGGGGCATGGAACTCTATGCAAAGCAAATTAAAGCTCACGCCAAGTTTCCGGTATTAGTAGCTAATTATGATTTTACGAATACTCCGTTGCAGGACATTGTAAAACCTTATAAGATTTTCAAAGTTAAGGGCCTGCGAGTAGGTGTGTTTGGCTTGGGCATTCAGCCCAAAGGACTTATTCCAGACAAATTGTTTGGAGCGACGCAATACCTCGATCCGATCAAAAAAGCGAATGAAGTAGCGGCTCATCTGCGAAATGAAGAAAAGTGTAGTATGGTAATTTGCCTGTCACATTTGGGTTTTAAAGGTGATCCCGACGATCCGACGGACCCCATTCTGGCTGCTCAGTCTCGTAATATTGATCTGATTATTGGCGGACATACCCATACGTTTTTGCCCGAACCAAAGACGTTTACCAATCTTGATAAGAAAGCTGTTATTGTGAATCAGGTCGGATTTGGTGGTATTAACCTGGGCCGATTGGACTTCACATTCGACCGCGTTTCAAAACAGGTATTTATAGAGGGAAAAAATCTGGTGGTTGGATAAAAGATTGCGTTTTTTTAAATGGAAATAAAAAAACACCGACAAAGGATGAAACTCTGTCGGTGTTAAAACGGAAAATCGGAAATGGCTAATACCCGGCAGCCTGACCGTCTTTGCGGGACTCCGTTGCTCCGTGGTAGATCTTTTGTTTGGCGTCGAACATGATAGCCTGATAACCGCCGTAGGCTCCGAGGGCATAGCGGATATTATGCCCCAGCTTCATCAGTTCCCGAATGGTTTCGTACGAATACCCTGATTCCATCGTAATGTAACC
>JASGGE010000126.1:0-11537 GCA_047605205.1 Siphonobacter sp. | reverse complement strand
AAATAAGTATCAAGATGAGTTTTTCATAAGATATCTTTATAAAAAACCCTCTTTTTATTCCATCAGTTTAAGTATCATATTTTATTTAAAACAATTGTTAATAAGTAATTTTGTTACCCACTATATTTGTTTCATTGTACTCATTAAAAAAGAGGTTTTATAAAAAAGGGCTATTATTCATATCATTTATCATTGGTATTTGAAGTTTTCTTAAAAAAAATAGGTTTTAAATTTATACATTACCTAATTCCAGATTACTTTTAGGCGATACTTAACATCTATATAACCAATTCACCTTAATGTCTATCAATCAATGAATAATTATACTCAAACCGAAACTTCTATTGTCTGGAAACCATTTTTTTTTGACGGCAATCTCTGGTTTGGACTTGTTGACTCACCTGAACGCCTGTCAGAATTAGAAAACTATTATCCTAAAAAAAAGTATTTAATGGCTCGCCTATTTTCAAATGCCGATTATTTATACCCTTGTTTTGGTTTTAAAGGGGAAGGAATGTCCTTAGACTTTTTTCTAAATATCTAATTCAACCCTGTTTATCATAAAAAAGCCTCAGCAAGCGTCCTGCTGGGGTTTTCCTGTTTTACTTAATTCATTCTACGTCTTTTTCTTTAACCAGGACTTTATCAATTCGTTGGCCATCCATGTCAATAACTTCAAAGGTATAATTCTCCCAATTGATACGATCGCCCTCGGTAGGAATACGCCGCAGAAGATGTAAAATAAAGCCTGCCAGAGTTGAATAGTCTTCTTCCAAAAATTCCCGAATATCCCTTCGCCCCAAATGATTCAGAAAATCAATAAAGGGCATTTGAGCTTCTACCAAATAAGAACCATCTTCCCGCCGAATAAAATCATAATCAACCACTTCGGCATCAGGCATTTGCCCAACAATTGCTTCAAAAATATCATTCACGGTTACCATACCCTGAATCACTCCGTATTCGTCTACAATAAAGCCGTGGTGAACTTTCTGTTTTCTGAACTCATCTAGCACCTGATAAGCAGAAATATTCTCGGGTAAATACAGGGGTTTTCGAATCAAGTCTTTCAGAGCCGTTCCTCCATCAGCCAGGAATAAATCTTTCACACTAACAACTCCTACCATATCGTCCAGGTTCTTATTCCCTACCGGATATACTGAATGGCGTTCAGGGGCCATTTTAGCCCGGTATTGCTCAGGGGTATCGTTAATATCCAGCCAAACCAGGTCGCTTCGGTGCGTCATCAGGGAGACAATGTGGCGATCACTTACATTGAAAACATTTTCTACAATAGCCTGTTCTATTTCATCAATCGTACCTTGTTCAAGCCCTTCGTTAACAATGGCTTTAATTTCTTCTTCTGTAACCATGCTATCCTCGCTCCGCCTGATTCCCAGTACTTTAACAATAAGATTAGTGGACTTAGAAAGAAACCAGATAAATGGATAGGTTGCCCGTGTCAGGAAAGACATTGGCCAGGCCATTGCTTTGGCAATTCCTTCAGCATTGGTAAGACCAATGCGTTTAGGGACCAATTCACCAATAACCAGCGAGAAATAAGTTACTAAAAGCAAGAGTAACGTCCGGGCAACTGTAGTAGCATACGGAGCGATAAAGGCAAATTGTAAAAGCCAGTCACGAACATCCCCTTCCAGATTTTCACCAGAATAGATACCCGTTAAGATACCAATTAATGTGATTCCAATTTGTACAGTCGAAAGAAAAGTATCCGGTGATTCAGCCAGTTTCAGAGCCTCCTGAGCTCGTTTGTCCCCTCGTTCTGCTTCATTTTTCAGACGGATTTTTCGGGCTGAAACCAATGCTATTTCAGACATGGAAAACACCCCGTTCAGTACAATTAATAAGAATAAAATCAATAATTCACTCATAGACGGGCGAAGTAGTTCAGGTTCAAATATCAGGCAAAAAATGTTCCAGTACGTTTTTATTTTCAGGTCTGATTAGAAACTTATTCAATTTATCGTTTCCTTTAGATTTAGTATTTACGTTTATTAAATGATGATCTACTTCGGGAAATATTGTTTGTCAGGTAAAATTGTCTTTCTAGTCTGTTTATTGCTAACTACGGGAATTCGTTCCGCTTATGCTCAGAAGTCCTCTCTTTTGTGGGAAATTTCAGGAAAAGGCCTGGGCCAGCCTTCCTATCTATACGGTACTTTCCACTTGCTTTGCCAGCAGGATTTACGGCTTTCAGACACTACACAGGCAAAATTCAGGCAGACGGAACAGCTTTATCTGGAACTTGATATGGATGATCCTCAGGAAATGGGAGTTATGATGACACAAATGTATATGCCCAAACAAACCCTGAAGGATTTTATATCTGCGGAAGACTATGCCTATCTCGTTCATTTCTTTCAGGATTCTCTTCACAACAACCTGGACCTGATGAATCGTATGAAGCCTTTTGTGCTTATGAGTATGGTTTATCCGAAGTTACTGGGCTGCTCGCCCGGTTCGCCTGAACTGGTCTTTATGCAACAGGCTGCCAGTCAGAAAAAACCCATTATGGGGCTGGAAAAAGCTACTGACCAGTTTGCAATTTTTGATAAAATCGGCCCTCAAAAGGGAGCTAAACAACTTGTAGAGTTTGTCAAAGAGTATCCTAAAACCAAACAGGAATTTCACGAAATGCTGGCCATCTACCAAAAGCATGACATTGAAACCTTATATGAACGGAGCGTCAAACAACCCGAATATGCCGAACAAATAGACGATTTACTTTGGAAGCGTAATGCCAACTGGATTCCCATTATCGAATCAGCTATTGCTCAGAAACCTACTTTCATTGCCGTTGGAGCAGGCCATTTAGGGGGCTCAAAAGGCGTTATCGCGTTGCTAAAAGCCAGAGGGTATCAGGTAAATCCTATTCTTTGAAAACATACCTAACGGGCCGTGCGGAACAAGCCGATTTTATCAGGAGCCTGTACCTGAAAATCAGGAAATTTTAGCACTGATTCACCACTTCCTTCGGTCCGTAATGGGTTAATAATCCCTGGAATTCCCGGATAATAGCCAATTCGGATCTGGAATGTATTGAAAGTAAGGTTTTCATTTCTAAACCGAAAACCAATACCATACCCTCGATAAGACTGACTAAACAAATTGGTATGAGCATAGGAGAGAAAGCCAATATCCGCAAAACCAAAAATGGCTGTCCGGAAACCGATTATCTGAAAAGGAGCGAAAAAAACAGTCTGCCAGCTTACCAGTAAACGTCTGGTTCCTCGTAAAAAATTACTCCGAATTCCTCTAATACCACCATCTTCGTCGTTGAGTGTCAGGTATTCGTATTGTAAGCGGTGAATCCCAGCGGTAAAACGAGCGGTCAAAAAATGACGCATAGACGAGCGTCCATACGTCATGAGCGGGCTAAAATAGTTAGTTTGCAGATCAAAAGTTCCCTGCTGAATCTGGCCGTTATCCAGATACCCTCCTACTGAGGTTATGGAATATAAGTATCCGGCTTTCTTGTTACGTAAATAGCTTCCTCTTGCCAAACGTAAGGCACTGTAGGTTCTCATTCCTAAATCTGACTTCTCTTTTCCCCAGGTCAATGAAGCCAGATACCCAATGGGAACGTCCTCGGTTCGTCCGAAGCCATAAATCAAAACATCCCGTTTGTAGTTTCGGTTTGAAAAGCCAACACTGGCCATGTAAGACCGTGAATTTGGATAGACATTTTCAGCTCCATCAGGGAGGTTAAAACGTTGTATGTATCTGTATCCATTCGTACGAGCTGCAATAATCAGCCGTGTCCGGTCATTTACTTCTTTATCCCGAAAGCCCAGTTTGAACGCTCGCCCAAGCCAGACATCCTGGTAGCCATATTTAAGCGTGGCACGTTTGGTACTATCCGTATAATCATCTACAAAAACATATTTATGATCAACGTGATACGAAAGCTCAAAGGCTCCGGCGATTTTAATTTCGGGGGTAATGAAGTCTTTCTGAATGCGGGCTCCTAGTTGCTTCTGATCCCTAAGGTAATCCGCCATAAATTGTGTACTCGTTAATGAACGCCCCAAGTATGGAATCACGTACCGCGAATAGAGTTCCAGATTTTGATAGAGAGCGTCTTTATTGTAAGCAAAACCTGTTTTAAAGGAATGCCCCAAACCTAAAAAATTTCGCTGCTCAATACCCAGATTAAAATTAAGTGCCCCCCCTACTCCACCATCCGGAATAAGTGTCCAAAGGTCTTGTGTAATCACCAGTACATCCACCACATGTGTATATCCCTGAATAGGAATAATAAAAATCCGGGCATCGTGAAAGATGGGCGTTTGCCGCAGTACCCGTTCGTTGTCCTTCAGCAGATCGGGTTCTATTTCGTCACCTTCCCGAAATAATAACAATGATCGTCGGATTACTCCCTCACGCGTGTCACGATGCAGGCTGTTCCCTAGCCGCTCAAACCAGTTAGAAGCGACCCGGGTAGTATCGTAGATACTGGGGCCAAACACATCCAGCCGTTTGATATAGATATTGCGAATGACGTTTCCGGCATATACACGAAACGGGTTCTCTTCAATTTTTGAAACTTCTTTTTTTTGAACGTCGGTATTATAAGGATAGCGAAAAAGCAGATCATATAAACTTGAGGACCAAGTATGCTTTTTCATCCGCTCTCGAAGATTGGTAAAGCGTATGCTGTCTCGCTGAGCAGACGTAATTTGTATGGTGTCAGAGGGTACAGTGGGTTTTTGAGCAACAGCAGGAATCGACAACAGGAAGCTGCCTAGCCAAGCCACAATGCCGATACGTACTAAGGTGCTCAATTTAAAGTAGTTAAAGAATAGGGTATTGTTTATCGAGGCCAAAAGAATCGTTTAAAATACATATCCGCAACCAGCATAATGTATTTTTGAACAACAATTATCAAGTAAGTTAGTACGAAATATCACATGCTCACTCTTTTACGCCCCCTTGTATTAGGTTCTAATTCGCCTCGCCGTAAACAAATCTTACACGATGCCGGGTTTTCGTTTACGGTTGAAGTTCGGCCAACGGATGAACTTTTTCCGGAAAGCATGCCGACGAAAGAAGTCCCTGTTTATCTGGCTCAACAGAAAGCCGAAGCATTCCGCCATACCCTAACCAATGAGTTGATTTTAACGTCAGACACGGTGGTTCGAATCAACGATAAAATCCTTAACAAACCTAGTAACCCTGAAGCTGCCCGCCATATGCTACGGTTGCTTTCTGGTAAAACCCATGAAGTAACTACAGGGGTATGTTTAATGAGTAGAGAAGAAACGTTTTCTTTCTCGGACACCGCTGCGGTTCATTTTAGAGATTTAACGGAATCTGAGATTTCCTATTATCTAAACGCCTGCCAACCTTTTGACAAAGCAGGCTCTTACGGTGTACAAGACTTCATTGGCATGGTTGGTATTGACCGCATCGAAGGATCGTATTTTACCGTAATGGGTTTACCCATCCATCGGGTTTATGAAGTACTGAAGCCCTATATTATTTTTCCTTACGTAGTTGAAAAATACTCTTAATACGTAAGTATGGTCTCTTCAAATCCATCAAGTTTTAATATTATTTAACCTTTTACAGACCGATTCCTACGAGATAGGTTTTTCCGCCAAGGGCACGCATTTGACGGGAAATGGCATTAGTACGCCGCAGAACATAACTGGAAGGCTGTTGAATCAGGAATCGATTGGGGCTGGGCAATACCGCTGCAATACGAGCCGCTTCCGCACGGGTTAGTTGTTCAGCCGTTTTACCAAAGAACCGTTGAGCAGCGGCTTCTACCCCAAACGTCATGGGCCCCGTCTCAGCTACATTCAGGTAAACTTCCAGAATACGTTGCTTCCCCCAGATAACTTCAACGAGCAAGGTAAACCAGGCTTCCAGTACTTTCCGGAAATAGCTTCTTCCCTGCCACAAAAACACGTTTTTAGCAACCTGCTGACTAATTGTACTGGCTCCCTTAATTCGTCGACCTTTCAAATTATTTTTAAACGCATTCCCCATCATTTCGAAATCAAAGCCAAAATGTTGCGGAAAGCGTTGGTCTTCGGCAGCGACTACGGCCAGTGCCATTTCAGGAGAGATGTGCTGATACGAGGTCCAGTCATAGTATACTTGCCCCCCATCCGAGAACTTACGATCCAGCATTGTCCAGGTAAACGGGATAGGTACAAACTTATAAATGACCGTTAGCCCGATTGAGCCAACAAAAAAGAAAAAGACCACTTTACCAATAAAACGCAATACTTGCTGCGGCCAGGAACGATAGGGCTTTGGGGTGGGCATTGGCTGCTTGTTTATCCGGCTTGTTTTAGCCGGAGAATGCTCAGTCGTTTGATGAGGTTAAGTCTGGCGATAACCACCAGTAATCAACAAAAATAGCAGTAGAAATGACGTTTATGCACCACAAGCTACAAAAACAAACTTAGCTCAACCAGAAAAGTTCTTCGGCAACGCGATCCGCAAAGAACTTGCCACTTCCTGTCAGATAAAGCGTTGAACCTTGAATATGAAGCCAGTTGTTAGCAATCAGGCTGGGTATAATAGATTGAATAAAACGATTTCCTTCTGTTGATAAGGCGGCTATTTTATCCAGATCACTTCCCCATTTGGTTCGTAAGCTCGTCAGTATATATTCATTTAGCCGGTCTTGTTCAGAAAGTGCTTCGATTTCTGCGGGTATTGTTCCTGCCAGAATCATCTGAACGTACCGGGTATTGTTAGAGATGTTAAACTGACGAAGGAATTGCCCATCGTAACTATGAGCAGAGGGGCCAACTCCCAGGTAAGGATGTTGTTTCCAGTAACTGCTATTGTGCTGACTGTGCCGACCCGGAAGAGCAAAGTTGGATATTTCGTATTGCTCGTAACCCTTTTTTCCTAACTGATCGATCAGCATTCGAAATTGTTCGGCGGCAAAAGCATCATCAATCGGTACTATTTTACGGTTCTTCAGCCACTTACCAAAAACCGTCTGTGGTTCAATCGTTAAACAATATGCCGAAATATGAGGCACTCCTAAAGTCAGAGCCTGCTCTAAATCTTGTTGCCAGATATCATGCGTACTGGCCGGAATCGCATAAATCAGGTCAATAGTCAGGTTTTCAAAACCAGCATCCTGAGCAGCTTTTACACTTACCTGAGCTTCTTCAGCCGTGTGTATCCGGTGCAAATAATTTAAATGATTCGCGTTAAATGATTGAATGCCAATACTTAACCGATTAACACCAAGCTGACGAAGCATCCGTAGTTTGGCGGGTGTCAGGTCGTCTGGATTGGCTTCCAGCGTAATTTCAGCATTGGGTAATACCTGAAAGTACGTATGAATGGTATCAAAAATTCGCCTCAATTCTTCTTCTTCGAGCAAAGAAGGTGTTCCGCCACCAAAGTAGATCGTTTCCAGTTTATTCTGAGGCAGAAAACTTCGTTGCAATTTAATCTCCTGACAAATGGCCATTGTCATATCAGACCTGTTGTTAAGCGAAGTACTAAAATGAAAATCGCAGTAATAACAGGCCTGCCGGCAAAATGGGATGTGTAGATATAAATGCATGAAAATCACATCAGGCGTTTGAATTCCGCCGCTCTCAATTCAGCTCAACTACTTTATTTCGTTGCGATGTAGAAAAAATCGAAGCAGTTTTCTGCGTCGTCGGTCAGAAAATAGTCTTTATATGTAATGCCAGCAACCAGTTTAGAGGCCGATTTCTGAATCAGATTTCGGCTCATCCGGTTCGCCAGATCATACGGAATTTGAAGCAATCGGCGAGGTAGCCGATACTGAAGATTTAAGATGTCAAACCGCGTAATTCGCCCAACAGATTTTTTATTCTGTTCGTAATAGTCCCAAACTTTCTGATTCCCGTGTATGCCTTTCGTTTGAATTTTTGAGAAGTATTTTAAAATCAGATTTTTGAGCTCAGAAGCCAGATATTCCCGTACGTGCCAGGGATTACGGGTGAGTGAATATTTTTTATTAACTGTCGTCAGAATCAGTTTGCCCCCCGGTTTTAAAACCCGGTAAGCTTCTCTTATAAAAAAATCATCGTCTTCAATATGCTCAATTACCTGAAAAGTCACGACGTAATCAAACTGATTATCAGGAATATGTTGCAAGGGCGGCAAGAACATATCAATGAATTTAAAATCAGGATACTCCTGACTTAATTTCAGCATTAAGGGTTCATTTTTATCAATACCGGTATAATGCTCAACGGATGGGGCCAATACACCAACGCCACGCCCCGTTCCACAACCAATTTCCAATAAATTGCCACTCACCATTTTAGCTGCCTCGATATAAGGAAAGAGTAAGCGTTGATGAACGGGGTTATCAGATACCAGTTCAGACGAAGCGATTTCAGTGGTCTTATACATATTCTAGATTATTCGGACAATTGATTGAAAGCCTTTTCATACTAATTTGATGGATGAATAACGCCCCGGAGGCCTCCCAACCTCTATAAATCCGGTTTTAAGGAACCAAAATTACCACCTTCCGTCCAAATAATTCCGAAAAATTAAAGTCTAGCCCTGCCAGAATGAAAGGTTTTTTCGTTATTAGCAGAACCAGTGATCGCTGATTTTTACCAGTGATTCCAGGGAAAAAGCTCATCTTTGTATCATTCGTCCATGAATCCATGAAGTACCTGCTTTATTTCATACCTCTTTTTATTGTTTTTAGCTGCTCTCCGAAGACCCAGAAAACAAACCGTACGGTAACTACCAGTTCGGCGGTTGCTCGTGCGGGCAATCCATTGGCGTTAGGGATTCGCAGTAAATTTCTGGATAATAAGGATAAAATTCGGGTGTATATTCTGATTGAGCCGGATCGTACCTTAACCGACGATGAGTTTAGCCAGCAGTTCAGCGTTCGTTATTCTCTTTTACCAGAATATAATAGTCGTCAGGAGTTAATGCCCGGCAAGCCTTTGAAATTAGTGTCCGGTGAATCGTTTACCCGAATGGCTGGCACCTCAGGTTTTACCATCTGGTATGATCTCCCTAAACCTCCAACCGAAAAACAATTGTATACGGGGGTAGCCATGACTGAAATTACGGATAGCAAAAATAGCACAACCAATGTTGATACGCCCGTTCGGTTTCAGTCAGGGAAAATGAGCGATTATTATACCGTTTTTGATGCCAATCGGAACGTTCCTCTACTGGTAAACTTCGCTCATGTGGGGGATACCATTCAGGTTCGTAGCCTAAGTCGGCCGGATACATCCTTCCGGCTGTTTCATTATCAGTTGGATTTTGATCCGGCACTTCCGCCAATGGCTACGATTAAACCATCAGCCAAGCAGCTATATGTCGATTCGACAGCCACAGTTACTACCCAACAACCTTTTGTAATACGCCATGAGGGCCTTCACTATCTAGTACGTGATACAACCGATACCTATGGCATTGGCCTGGTTGGGGTTAACCTTCGTTACCCTCGCTATACCTACCCACAGCAGCTTGCCCGGCCCCTTATTTACATGAGTACCAACCAGGAAATGAATGACTTACGCAATAATCAGGAACCTAAAAAAGCTCTTGACCGCTACTGGCTGGCTCTTTCAAATGGAAACCAGCAAACGGCTCGTAAGACAATATCTTCCTTCTATCGTCGGGTAGAGCTGGCCAATAAACTATTTACCGGATATAAAGAAGGCTGGAAAACCGACCGTGGTATGGTGTATATTATTATGGGAAGCCCCAACCGGATTAATCACAGCAAAGACCGCGAAGTATGGGTCTATAACCGAAAAAATTCACAGTTTTCAGAAATAAATTTTACGTTCATTAAGCGGAATAATCAGTTTGTGGAAGACCACTACGAATTGTCACGATTTGTAGAATTTCAACCCATCTGGTATCCAGCCATCGAAGCATGGAGAAACGGGGAAATCGAGTAGAACAATCATCATTCAAAGGCGAAAAACGCTCCTTTTACAGGCCAAAAGCCCCCGAGCAGAAGGCCGAAATTGTTTTTGGCATACAACCCGTTCTGGAAGCAATCCGGGCTGGGAAAGAAATAGATAAGCTATTGATTCAACGGGAATTAGGGAATATTGAAGTACTGGAATTTGCCCGTTTACGGAATATCCCCATACAAAAAGTACCTAAACAAAAATTAGATCAGCTTACCCGCAAAAATCACCAGGGCGTTATAGCATTTGTTTCGGCTATCTACTATGCCAAACTGGAAAACGTAGTAGCTGATGTATTTGAACAGGGGAAAACACCGCTAATTCTTATTCTGGATCGTGTTACTGATGTGCGGAATTTCGGAGCTATTGCCCGCACAGCTGAGTGTGCTGGCGTACAGGCCATTGTGATTCCGGCAAAAGGAGCCGCCCAGATTAATTCAGATGCCATGAAGACTTCTTCCGGAGCTTTGAATTTTCTACCGGTTTGTCGGGAAAATGATTTAGCCAGTACCATTCGTTTTTTGCAGGCTTCAGGCATTCGCGTAATCGGGTGTACAGAAAAGATATCAAAAACACTTTATGAGGCAGATTTTACCGAGCCAACAGCCGTAATCATGGGCTCAGAAGAAGATGGTATCTCGGATGATCTGCTTCGCCTGGCAGATGACCTGGTAAGTATTCCCATGATTGGGCGAGTAGCTTCTCTAAATGTTTCAGTAGCAAATGGAATTATTCTATACGAAGCCATTCGACAACGTTCCTTATAAAAAATAATTATTGTCAGCACAATTATCAAGAGCCATTCTTTGCAAGAATGGCTCTTTCTTTTTGAGAAAAAAGGCTTATATCCTGTAAAAAAGATGACTATGTGTAAAATGAATCAGTATTAAAATGATAAAAAAATTGAAAAATATTTTTTTTACAAAAAACTGATTTTCAATAGATTACAAGATTTCTATTTTTTTTTTTCAAAAATCGAGGTTACATTTTATCATCTCGATTGATATATGGGAAATTTAAAGGAATTGGTAGGGATTCAGAGCCAAGAAAAGTTACTAATCAGGCTCCGTTCAAAGGATCGTCGCGTGTTGAATGAGGCTATTCGGGACGTCTATAGTCACCACATTAGTCCAGTTCGTTACTTCGTTCAGCAAAATGGAGGCAATGCACAGGATGCTGACGACTTGGTCCAGATTACTGTTCTGAATTTCGTGCAGGCTGTACGTAACAGTACATTTCACCTGAAAGAAGGGACTACAATAGAAGCGTTTTTGTTTGTACTCGCCAAAAATCGTTGGCGTAACATACTTAAACAGCGTGGACTAATGCGTGATTACGTTCAGGAAGTCGAGTCAACCGTGATAGATAATGACTACTGGGAGGCTTCTGCCCAGCGGATCATAGAAGAACGGGAAGACCAGGAACGCTATGCAAAAATGTTCAACCTACTGGGCGAACGGTGTCGTCAAATTTTGACCGCCCACAGCCGAGACGGGTTTTCTATGAAAGAAATCGCTCAAAAAATGGGATTTGAAAATGAGCGAGTTGCGATTAATGAAAAATATAAATGTTTACAAAAACTCAAAGCCCTCTTTCGCTATGAGA
>JASGGE010000125.1:0-11628 GCA_047605205.1 Siphonobacter sp. | reverse complement strand
TTTTAGTTACCAGACCCACGAGCATAATCATCCCGATTTGCGAGAAAATATTCATGGTTTGGTCGAATAGCCAAAGTGAGAGCAAAGCACCTGCCAGAGCCAGCGGAACGGTAATCATGATAATGAGTGGATCAAGGAAGCTTTCAAACTGAGCCGCCAGAATCAGATAAATCAAGGCCAGTGCCAGAATAAAGGCAAAAGAAGTATTGGATGAACTTTCAGCAAAGTCACGCGAGGTACCTGAAAGAGTAGTGGCAAAGCCCTGTTCGTTCAGCTTAAGTTTCGCGGCAATGGCTTCCATTGCCTTGATACCGTCCCCGATGGTCTTGCCAGGAGCTAAGGCCGCAGAAATGGTAGCTGACTTATACCGGTTGTAGTGATAAAGTTGCGGAGGAGTGGTTGACTCGTGTACGTTTACCAGGTTATCCAGCTGGATCGTTTCGCCGCGGCTATTTCGTACATATAAAGACTTCAAATCAACGGGCTGCGAACGGTCTTTACGATATACTTCCCCCATGACCTGATATTGCTTCCCGTTCATTGTAAAATAGCCGTATCGACGGTTACTATAGGCTAATTGAAGCGTTTCAGAAATATCGGCTACCGAAACCCCAAGCTCACTTGCTTTTGCCCGGTTTATTTCAATGCGTAATTCAGGTTTGTTGAATTTCAGATCGATGTCCGGGCTTTGCAAGACTGGGTTATCGTTGGCTTCTTCCAGAAACTTCGGAATAATAGCTTTTAGTTTTTCAAAGTCATTGTGCTGAATTACAAAAGATACGGGCAAGCCACCCCGTTTGTTTAAGGCGATAGTCTGTTCCTGAACGGCATAGGCTCTTCCCTGGGGATAATTTTTTAGATTACGGCTTACCATATCCACAATATCCTGCTGACTTCGCTTGCGTTCGCCGGGTTCAACCAGTCCAATACGCATGGAACCTGAGTTTACGGAACCATTTCCGGAATTAGTAGAGGCTACAACGGTCAGGGCAATACGTTTTTCCGGAACGGAATCAATCACGAACTGATTGAGTTCCATCATGTAGGCGTCCATGAAATCGTAAGAAGTTCCTTCGGGTGCTGTTACCGACAAACGGAACTGGCTGCGGTCTTCCAAAGGAGCTAATTCAGACTGAAGGGTATTGAAGAAGAAATAAGTCAGGCCAAAGCAGGCGGCTACAATAACCCAGGCCAGCCATTTTACCCGCATGAAACTACGTAAGGTATCTGCATAGCCTTCTTCCATCCATTGGAAAAAAGGTTCTGTTTTTTCATAGAACCAGGAGTTCTTATGTTTCTTTTTCGATAATAATACGTTTAAAACGGGAGTCAGTGTCAGCGATACAAAAGCCGAGATCAGAACCGCACCCGCCACCACAATCCCGAATTCCCGGAAAAGTCTACCAACGAAGCCCTCCAGGAAGATAATGGGTAAGAATACGAATGCCAGAGTAATGGAAGTCGAAATAACGGCGAAGAAAATTTCTTCGGAGCCTTCCTTTGCGGCCTGCATTCGCGGCATGCCAGCTTCAAGTTTCTTAAAAATGTTTTCGGTAACAACAATACCATCATCTACCACCAGGCCCGTTGCCAGGACAATGGCCAGCATCGTTAGGATATTAATGGTAAACCCAAAAATATACATAATGAAGAACGCCCCAATTAATGAAACCGGAATATCAATCAGGGGCCGGAAGGCAATGGCCCAGTCGCGGAAGAAAAGGTAAATAATGATTACCACCAGCACCAGTGAAATAATCAGGGTTTCTTCTACTTCTTCAATTGATTTCTTGATAAAACGAGTGTTATCCAGGGCGATGTTCAGGTGTAAGTCTTTCGGAAGATCTTTTTTGATCTGATCATATCGTTTATAAAACTCATCGGCAATGGCTACGTAATTAGACCCCGGCTGTGGGATAATGGCGAGGCCAATCATGGCAATGCCATTTCCTTTTAAAGAGGTTTCTTCATTTTCAGGCCCAAGTACGGCTTCTCCCACGTCCGAAATCCGAACGACTTGCCCGTTTGTGTTGCGAAGAATAATCTTACCAAACTCCTCTTCGGTAACCAGTCGCCCAAAAGTGCGGATGGTTAACTCGGTATTGATCCCGGCAATTTTACCGGAGGGCAGCTCGACATTTTCTTTTGTCAGGGCATTCAGAACGTCAACTGCCGTTACATTATAAGCTGCCAGTTTAGCCGGATCGAGCCAAACCCGCATTGCGTATTTTTTTTCGCCCCAAATCTGAATACTACTTACACCCGGAATGGTTTGCAGGCGTTCCTGTAAGACGTTCGTTCCGTAGTCGGTGAGTTGCAGGGTATTACGGGTAGAACTCTGAACGGTCATCGTAATAATAGGCTCCGAGTTGGCATCGGCCTTACTTACAACCGGCGGGGAGTCCAGGTCGGTAGGTAACTGGCGTTGAGCCTGAGCAACTTTATCACGAACATCATTGGCGGCTGCTTCCAGGTCAGCTTCCAGATTAAATTCAACGGTTATATTGCTGGATCCCTGACTACTGGTGGACGAAATGGAACGTACACCGGCGATTCCGTTAATGGCCTTTTCAAGGGGTTCTGTGATCTGTGACTCGATAATATCGGCATTCGCACCGGAGTAGCTGGTACGTACGTTGATAATCGGAGGATCAATAGCCGGAAAGTCACGAACACCCAAAAAGGTAAAGCCTACGTAACCGAACAATACAATAATGACGTTCATTACGATAGCCAGTACCGGGCGACTAAGCGACAATGATGGTAAACTCATGGCTGGGTCGTTTTATAAAATGCTTATCTTACTTAACACTCTTGATTTTAAGTACTGCGTCGGGTTTGAGCTGTAAAATACCACTGGTAATGACCGTGTCGCCCGGCTGTAGCCCACTAATAATCTGTACTTGCGATTCGGTACGAGTGCCCGTTTCTACTACGATGAAAGAAGCCTTACCATTTCTCGATACCACTACTTTCTTATCCATTGTACCCGGAATAACGGCCTGCGAAGGAATCAGGATAGCGTTCGGGACATCACTGAGCCGGAAGGTAACTTGTGCAAATTGCCCGGGGCGTAACTGGTTGTTAGGGTTAGGAACCAGAGCCCTTAACTTAACGGTACGGGTTGCTAAATCAATTTTAGGGTCAACCGCATAAACATTACCCCGATATTCTTTATTGGCATCACTTGCCACTTTAAATGTAACGGCATCCCCAACGTGGAGCACTTCAGTATATTTTTCAGGAACGGCAAAATCAATCTTTAACGGATTGATTTGCTGGAAATTGGCAATCACCGTTGAGGGCGTCACGATGGCCCCTTCACTTACACTTCGAAACCCAATAATTCCCGAAAAAGGAGCCCGAATTTCTGTTTTCTGTAACTGAGCCTGAGCTACTGCAATATCAGCATCGTAAGCATCTACCTGGGCCTTGGCCACGTCTACTTCCTGTTGACTTACCCCTTCACGGGCAAGCAGGTACTGAAGCCGTTCAAGTGAGGTTTGGGCTAACTGACGCTGGGTTTTAATTTTTAATACCTGAGCAGCCAGATCGGCATCAAAAAGTTTAGCGAGTAAGGCTCCTTTGGCTACTGGTTGGCCTTCTTTAAAATAAATTTTGGTAACGCGGGCACTTATTTCCGACTGCAGGCTGATCTCTTCATTGCTTTGCAGGGTACCACTGGTTTCGAGTGTATTACTTAATTTTTCAGACTTCGCTACGTAAGCATCTACTAGCACAGATTTCGAACCTTTGCCAGATCCTTTTTCATTCAGGGCATTCTTCTTTTCTGTGCGTTTAAGTTTTGCATATACCAGATAACCAATGCCTCCCAGAAGAGCGAGTACCAGTATCCAGCGAGTAAGAGATTTCATACGTAAATAAGTATGCTAATAAATAGATTAGCGTATTTTGTTAGGATGCAAGAAGGGAATTAATACTTGGACGAAATTAATAGAATTTTGTCGTCTGTTTTCGGGCCTTAAACGAAGAGTATGCTTTCTTGGCAAAATCCAAAGACCAAGTAGGGTAAGAGAATGAAAAACTCCCGTAGTTTTGCGACGTAATTTTTTTAACTTTTATAGTCAGGTTGATGTAGGGGAACTTTTTATCCACCCTTCTTTACAAGGGTTGTTTAATACCAGGGAGTTTTGTTTGGAGTAGACTTGACGTAAATCCGGGATAACCCAATAGCATGATTATTTTTCGGCTAAAGGTAAGTAAGCCGGTTAATCACGGAGGTCGATACGGGAATCATTAAACAAGTTTTGTAGGGGAGATAAACCTGGACTATAAAACCAGTGTAACTTATTAAAAACGAATCGAACAAGTATGAAATTTTTCATTGACACAGCCAATCTCGATGAAATTCGTGAGGCATATGAGCTGGGCGTTCTGGATGGTGTAACAACCAACCCTTCCCTAATGGCTAAAGTAGGTGTGAAGGGTAAGACGAACGTGCTGAAACACTATAAGGCCATTTGTGATATTGTGGACGGCGACGTAAGTGCAGAAGTAATTAGCACAGACTTTAAAGGCATGATTCGGGAAGGCGAAGAACTGGCCGAAATTGACGAAAAGATCGTTGTTAAAATTCCAATGATTCGTGAGGGTGTAAAAGCTCTACGATATTTCTCTGAAAAAGAGATTAAAACCAATTGTACGCTGGTTTTCTCGGCGGGGCAGGCATTACTCGCTGCCAAGGCAGGAGCTACCTACGTGTCTCCTTTCATTGGCCGCCTGGATGACGTATCAACAGATGGGCTGGATTTGATTGAATCAATCGTAACAATTTATGAAAATTACGGTTTTATGACTCAGGTATTGGCAGCCTCTGTACGTCACCCCATTCACTTAATTAAATGTGCGGAAATTGGTGCAGATGTAGCCACCTGCCCACTTTCAGTAATTACATCCCTTCTGAACCACCCATTGACTGACAGTGGTTTGAAAAAATTCCTGGAAGACGCCGCTAAATTTGCCGAATAGGCTGATGAGGTGAAGGGTTTACAGAAACACGGACTGATAGCAGTATGTTTTGAAAAAACATTCGCTGGAAAGCATTAAGTTACTCCAGGCCCTTCACCTGAAATTTCTATCTTCGTGAAATAGCCAGTCCTCATTTGCCATGGTGCGACGCCCGAAAAGTAATCGATAACCCCGGCAGGTTGAAGCTAAAAGTGGATACTACCGGCGATAATTGAAAGCTCCCAACTGGGGGCTTTTTTTATGGATCATACCTGAATCATAAAAAATTAAAGCTTGTGCAACCAGTAGCACGGCTTGGGCATCTTTCACTTGTTTGTCTTTTCAGCGGCGACGTTACGCATCTCATCCTGCTCATTTTACCGCTCATCATATTATGTTGCTATTACAGGTAGCTTGTATTGCAAAGTACTATATGAAAGCTGCATATTTACATCATCAATATGCAACGAGCTACTAATGAAATGTAATAATACGCCCTTTAAAGCTATGAAAACAGTATTTACTGCCATATGCCTTTCTATTCTAACATTAGGAGCTGGCCTCGCACAGAGTGCGTTCCGGGGCACAGTAACTGGTAAAGTCACGGATGTTTCGGGAAAAGTCGTTGAGTTTGCTACTATTATGGTATTGAAATCAGCGGATTCTACCCTGGCAAAGGGTGGGCTTGCCGATGCTAACGGAGAATTTGAAATGGAAGGCCTTGCTGCTGGAAAATACCTGGTTGCTATTACGCAGGTAGGTTATCAGAAGAAATATACTGCACCATTCTTTCTGAATGCTGAAAACCCTAACGTCAATCTGAAGGCATTGATTATGGCCCCAGCTTCGCAGGAACTAAAAGAAGTTCGGGTAGCGGCTGCCAAACCTTTTATTGAACAGCAGATTGATAAAACAGTAGTGAATGTTGAAAACAGTATCGTGGCAGCCGGCAATAATGCCCTTGAAGTGTTAGAACGTGCCCCCGGCGTAACGGTTGATAAAGATGGAAATATCTCGCTGAAAGGGAAAGCGGAAGTTCGGGTAATGATCGATGGTAAACCAACTTATTTATCAAACGAAGACCTGGCTAACCTATTACGCAATACCCAGGCCAATCAGTTAGAGAAAATTGAAATCATGACCAATCCTTCTGCCAAGTATGATGCTGCCGGTAATGCCGGGATTATTAATATTCGGACTAAGAAAAATCAGAATGTGGGTTTAAACGGTTCGGCATCGATTGGAGTAGGGTATGGCCTGAACCCAAAAGGAAACGCAAGTTTGAATCTGAATTTCCGTCAGAATAAATGGAATATGTTCGGAAACTATTCGGGGGGTGCTCGTAAAAACTGGAGAGATCAGAATCTGACTCGTAAGTTCCGTACAGGTGATGAAATTACGGCCTTGTTTGATCAAAATTCGGATAATATCACCCGCAACCACAATAACAACATTAAAGTAGGGGCGGACTATTTTGCTTCGAAAAAAACAACCCTTGGTGTTTTGGCAAACGTAAATACCGGCAGTTGGGGTAGTACGGGTGATAATATCACTAAAATTTACGAAGGCACGAGTACTCTGGAAAAGATCACCACTACAGGTCAGGATTTTAAAAATACCTGGACGAGTGTTACTGCCAATACTAACCTGAAGCACACGTTCGACTCAACGGGAAGAGAGCTTACCGCCGACCTTGACTACGCACGGTATGATAACCGTTCGAATCAGAACTATGCCATCACGACCGTAAATCCGGCGGGTGTAAATCTGGATATTCCGCGTTTTGACGTTGGTAAGACGGTTGGCATTGTTAATATCTATTCAGCTAAAGTAGATTATACCTTACCGCTTACGAAAGTTGCCAAGTTGGAAATGGGTCTTAAAACCGCCTACGTGAAGACGGACAATAACATGCGGTTTACGATCCAGCAGGGAGAACAACCGGAATTAGATTCTGGCCGTACAAACCAGTTTATCTATCAGGAAACCATTAATGCTGCTTATCTGAACTACAGCACTCAAATCAGGAAAACATCTATTCAGGTAGGCTTACGTGGTGAACAAACCGTAATGAGAGGAAATCAGGTTACTTCAGATACCAGTTTCCGGCGAGTGTATCTGAACGTGTTCCCTACGGTATTTGTACGTCAGGAATTAAACAGGAATAATACAGTTGGCTTCAACTATAGCTACCGGATTGACCGCCCGAACTACGAAGATTTAAATCCTTTCCTGTATTTCCTTGATTTATATACTTATCAACGGGGGAATCCATACCTGAAGCCACAATTTACGCACCTCGGCGAAGTAACTCATACGTTTAAAGGAACCATCACGACCACACTGAATTATAGCCGATCGAACGGAATTATTACGGAAGTACTTCGGCAGGATGATAACACAAAAGTTACGTATGTCAATAAAGAAAACTTTGGTTTTCGCGAAAACTATGGCGTAGCCGTTTCAGCCTCAATACCAATTACTAAAAAATGGATGAGTATTAACTACCTGAACGTAAGCCATAATCGTTACGTAGGGATGTTAAACGGAGGCGAATACGATGGTCGAATTATAACGGCCATGCTCAACACTCAAAACCAGTTCACATTACCCAAAAACTGGTCAGCTGAAATCAGTGGATTCTATATGAGTGGCTTTTTGGAAGGAACCATTAAAGGGAAACCGATGTGGCAGGTATCAGTGGGATTGCAAAAGCAATTCTGGGAAAAGAAAGCAAGCTTGAAACTGAGCGTTCGGGATATTTTCTGGTCGCAGCAGTTCCGCGGCGGCTTTGTATTCGGGAATATTGACATGCAAATTCGGAATAAGTGGGAAAACCGGGTGGCTAACCTGACGTTCTCTTACCGCTTTGGTAGCTCTAAGATACAGGCTGCTCGTCGTAGAAGTACAGGTCTTGAAAGCGAAGCTGGTCGGGCTAATCAGGGAAATAATTAAGCCAACCGCTAAAATCGAAACGCTCCGGCAATTTAATTGCCGGAGCGTTTCGATTTTATGAATTAAGTATCATCCCAAGAAAATAAGCGGAACGAACCTGGCAAGTAAGGGCTTAATAATCAGAGAAATATTATATCATTCACGAATTTACTTACGATTTGCGGGAATCAATAAGTTTGGGTCGTTTTCAAAAATTTGCAAACGTACGTCCTGCCCGTCGTATACGGCATAAGAGCGTACGTACATCCATTCGCCAAGATTCACATAACGACTATTTTCGGCTACGGGCATATCTAGCACTAAATGCCGGTGACCAAATACATAATAATCGTGGTGTTGCTGGGCTTCTATTTCTCGGCAGTATTGATAAATCCACTCTGTATCAGCGGCTTTAAAAAACTCGTGGGGTTTTCCTGCTTTCGAAGCCCGTGTATGACGAGCCCAGGTATGGGCAAGAGTAATGCCTACATCAGGGTGAAGCCAGCGAAACAGAAATTGAAGAACTGGATTGGTAAAAATTGGTTTAAGGACATGCTTATACCCGTAGTCGCCGGGCCCGAGTCCATCACCATGCCCTACATAGAAGTTTTTTTGCTGCTTAGCGGATTGAACCGAAAACGCAATGGGTTGGTGATGTACGGGGATGCCAAACTCATTCGGAAAATAATCATTCATCCAGATGTCGTGATTTCCTGTAAAAATCTGAATGTCAATTCCTGAATCTTTCAATTCCACCAGTTTACCCAGAAAACGTACAAAGCCTTTAGGGATGGCTGTGCGGTATTCGTGCCAGAAGTCAAAAATATCACCTACCAGGTAAATCGCCTGTGCGTCTACTCGAATTTGCTCTAGCCAACGAACAACTTGCTTTTCACGAAGAGCACTGCGTTCAATGGGAGCACTACCTAAATGAAAATCAGAAGCGAAGTATAGTTTTTTACCGGGACGGAGTGTAAGATCAGTCATGTAAAAGAAATAACGGAAAATCAAAGATAAAAGCTGCCGGCGGATTTCAGTTAGTGGGCGAATCAGTGAATGATGGTATTCCGGGATATATATTTGATTAACAGGTTATTATTAAATAGTTAGTAACTTTAAATTACTTGATTCCTCGTGTCTTGGAGAGTGTAAAATCAACAAAAAGGCTGCCTAGTTTGGGCAGCCTTTTTGTTGGGTGTATTCTATGATTAGCTTTCTGTATCAGGAACGGGTTGCTCTTCTGTTACTACTCCCGAAGTGGAACCTTCTGTTTTCGCATTCTTGCCGTTCATATAGGCCTGATAAGCCGTTTCATGTTCGAAAGGGCGTTTCCCAATCAGTTCTTCCAGATCACTCTGGAAAAGGACTTCTTTCGTCAGAAGTTGTTGAGCAATCGTTTCTAATTCAGTACGCTTATCACTCAATAATTGTTTGGTACGCTCATAAGCAGCGTCTATAATACTACGAACCTCTTCATCAATCAAACGAGAAGTTTCTTCTGAATAAGGCTTACTAAACGAGTATTCATTACCACCTTTTGAATCGTAAAAAGAAACATTACCCAGTTTCTCATTCATGCCATAGACGGTAACAATTGAGTAAGCCATTTTCGTGACTCGTTCCAGGTCACTCAACGCACCGGTTGAAATTTTACCAAAAATTACTTCTTCAGCCGCACGACCGCCGAGGGTCATACACATTTCATCAATGAGTTGTTCGGTACGATACAGGAACTGCTCTTTGGGCAAATACTGGGCATAACCTAAGGCCGCTACGCCACGAGGTACAATCGTTACTTTCACCAGAGGATCAGCGTGTTCAAGGAACCAGCCAGCTACCGCATGGCCTGCTTCGTGATAAGCGACAATTTTCTTTTCATGGGGTGAAATGATTTTATTTTTCTTCTCCAGACCACCAATTACCCGGTCCATTGCATCCTGAAAATCCTGCATATCGATGGAATGTTTGTTTCGTCGAGCTGCAATCAGAGCAGCTTCGTTACAAACGTTCATGATTTCAGCACCAGCAAAACCGGGTGTCTGAGCAGCCAGCTTCTTACCGTCTACATCTTTTGCCAGTTTCAATTCTGACATATGCACCTTAAAGATTGCCTCACGCCCAATAATATCAGGCTTATCAATCGAAATCTGGCGGTCAAAACGGCCTGGACGCATCAAGGCAGAATCTAGTACGTCGGGACGGTTCGTGGCAGCCAGAATAATAATACCAGAGTCCGTGGCGAAGCCATCCATTTCTACCAACAGAGAGTTCAGGGTGTTTTCGCGTTCGTCGTTGGCTCCGGGCATTGCTCCTCGGCCACGTGAGCGACCTACGGCGTCAATCTCATCGATGAAAATGATACAGGGAGCTTTTTCTTTTGCCTGTTTGAACAAGTCACGTACCCGTGCGGCCCCAACGCCAACGAACATTTCAACAAAGTCGGAACCCGAAAGTGAAAAAAAAGGCACTCCCGCTTCGCCTGCTACGGCTTTTGCTAAAAGAGTTTTACCAGTACCCGGAGGGCCAATTAAAAGAGCTCCTTTCGGAATTTTACCTCCCAGATCCGTAAATTTCTTGGGTGTTTTCAGGAACTCAACAATTTCCTTGATCTCTTCCTTGGCTTCATCCAGACCTGCTACATCATCAAAGGTGATTTTAACTTTGTTTTCAGCGTCGAATAAAGTTGCCCTTGACCGACCAATATTGAAGATCTGACCACCGGGCCCTGCACCACCGGCCATACGACTCATCATAAAATACATCGTAAGGACAACAATAATCAGGAAGCCCCAGCCGGAAAAAAACTCCATTAGTCCCGTACGTTCGTCAACGGTATAGTCTATCGGAGCATCGGTGTGAGCTTTATTAAACTCTTTTACATCATCGTTAAAAATCTCTATAGAAGGAATCGGAAAGGCAAAATGCGGTCCGGTTGCGGCAGAGAAATAACTTTTATCATTCGTGAGTGAATGAAATTCAGGTTTCTGGAGGGCATCACGGGTTAAGGTTACTTCAACTAGTTTATCATTAACCACTACTACAGACGCTACTTCTTTTTTCTCAGCCATTTCAAAGAAACGCTTCGAAGTAATTTTCTGCACAGTACTACCGCGACTAAAGACCATAATTGCAATGATCGCGATAACCAGACCCGCTACCAGCCATCCCTGAAAACCTGGGCGGCGTGGAGGTTTCGGTAATTTAGGTTTATTTGAATTTTCGTCTGCCATGTGTTCTTTGTTGGGGGCCGAAAGTATTGAAAAATTCGGCTTAATAAGTGTTGCGGCGAATTTATTAATGCTAACGCCGGATTCTTTCAGATTGGTTCGAAAGGCAGGTTAGCTTAGGTCGAGCGGCAGGATAAACGGGACAAACGGCCATTGACTAGTCTTCAACGTACGTAAACTCCGCATCTCCCCACAATTCTTCCAGCCGGTAAAAATCCCGGCGTTCCTGTTTAAAGACATGTGCCACTACGTCCACGTAATCAATCAGAATCCATTCTTTCTGGGTCTTTCCTTCCCGATGCCAGGGACTTACTTCGGTGGCTTTATATACTTCTTCATCTACTGAATCGGCGATGGCATCAATTTGGGTGTCTGATGTGCCTGAGCAGATGACGAAGTAATCGGCAATGGCGTTTTTCACGCCGGTTAAATTCAGTACAACAATGTCTTGTGCTTTTTTCTCCTGCATCCCCTTCACCACCAGTTGGCAGAGTTCACT
>JASGGE010000124.1:0-11661 GCA_047605205.1 Siphonobacter sp. | reverse complement strand
AACCACCACCACCACCGCCGCCACCACCACCACCACCAGAGGTGCCAGTGGTAAGCACAACGGCGTTTTTACCTCCTGAAATTAAGGAAGACGTTGAGGTTCCACCCGATGTTGAACCTCCCAAACAAACGGAACTTGTTGATGCTCAGGCTGGTAAAGAAACAGTTGTTGGAGACCCCAACGCAGTAGAAATTGTAACTATTGCTGAAGGAACCGGTAAGAAAAAAGAAGAAGTTGTTGAGGTAAAACCTGCTGCTAAAGAAGAAGTCTTTACAGTAGTAGAACAACAGGCTTCATTTCCTGGCGGTGACGCAGAAATGTACAAATATCTGAGTAAGAATATTAAATACCCTGCCCCTGCTCAGCGGGCAAACGTACAAGGTAAAGTATTCTTGAGTTTTGTGGTCTCTCCTGATGGAAGTATCTCGGATATTTCAGTGCAAAAAGGATTAGGTTTTGGTTGTGATGAAGAAGCAATCCGCGTGGTTAAGTCAATGCCACGCTGGAAACCAGGGCGTCAGTCTGGCCGTGCTGTAAAATCACGTTTTAACCTTCCAATCTCTTTCGTATTGGAATAGGATAAGTTCTAAATCATACTAAATGGGTCAGCATCGTTCAGATCTGACCCATTTTTTCTAAAAGCTATGCCAAGGCCTGCTAATGAACAAATTAACGATCTCATCGGTTTTGTAATCCCGCTCGGATATGCAGCTATGGGATTTTACTTGATTCAGTCTGCTCCTGCATTCGCAGCAACAGGCGTTCTATCGGAAGGAATAAGCCAGATACTTGGCGGATTATTCATTGCGTATGGGGTGCTAAAAATGTATTGGGCATTACGTCGTTGGAAACGTAATCAACGAAATCATTAATATTATTTTAAAATTAAGTGGTCTGGATTTTTGCAAATTTGTTGCTTATTCGCAGGTACAAACCATACTTCTAAACATTGACAGCCATGAAAAATAGTTGGATAGCATTGCTAACTTCAGCGGTACTGTTAAGTTCTTGCGGAAATAAAGCTTCGCAAACGGAAGAAACGGTTTCCCGTGGAGAAATTACGGTTTCAGCTGACGAATCATTGCAACCAGTTTTAGAAGCAGAAAAAGAGGCTTTTGAAGCCAAGACGAAATACGCTAAAATTCATACTGTATATACATCTGAATTAAACGCAGTTCAGTTAATGCTACAGGATTCTGCCCGGGTGGCTGTTACTACCCGTAATCTGAAAGCAGATGAACGTAAAATTTTTGATGAGAAAAATATTCGTTACAGGGCTTATCAAATGGCTACTGATGCCGTTGCTTTAATAACGAATGGCAATACTTCTGATACACTGATTTCGATAACGGAGTTAAAAGATGTAATGCTCGGAAAAATTACCAAATGGAATGAGCTAAGTCACGGTAAATCATCGCAGAAAATAACACTCGTTTTTGATCGGGATAATTCAAGTAACCTTCAATTTTTGCTTGATACCCTACAAATCCCGGATAAGAAAAAAACGCCCATTTTTGCTGTAAACTCCAATAAGGAAGTAATTGCGTATATTCAGAAGAATCCGGGGGCAATTGGTTTTATTGGAGTTAACTGGATTAGTGATATTGACGATCCGGAGCATCCTAAATTTACAAAAGGTATTAAGGTGATGGGAGTAAGCCCCAGAGCGTCTACGGTAATAGAGGACTATTTGCAGCCTTTTCAATACGCGATTGCCCTGAAGAAATATCCACTGAGCCGTAATGTTTATTTAATAACGAAGGAAGCAAAACGTGGGTTAGGTACAGGCTTTATTAACTATGCATTAGGTGATCAGGGGCAACGTATTATTTTAAAAAGTGGGCTGTTACCTTCTGGTCAAATCCTCCGTTTAGTACAAGTAAAAGGTATGTAGTGATGATTTTTTAGGATTTTTCCACTAAAGAAGCTATGTTTGTCTTTACTTTTAGATTTAATTATCAAAATTGCTTTTGGTATTACTGATAGAAGTTACCATTTTGATCATCCTTTTTACGAAGTAATGGAGTGATTTTCCCTTTTAAGAATTTTTAAGTTGATAAGGTCAAAAAGAGATTTTAAACTTATCTAGCTTAAAATTTTCTATAAAGCGGTAACTACATTAATTTCGTGTTTTCTAATCAAATCTGTTAAACGTAAGGAATTTCCTTCCCAAACCCCAATTTTCTTCTACAATGATAGTGAAAATTAAATCGCTGTTCCTGGCCGCCGGGATGCTGACTTTGGGTATGACGCACACGTTTGCCCAATCGCCAGAAGTTGTAGGGGCGTTGAAAGCCCTGGACGGCGACCGTATTGGTTCGGCTCGCGAAACCTTAGAAAAAGCTGCGGCTGCGTCTCCTGAGAACCAATTCTATTTAGGTTATTATTGGCTCAGAGTAGCTGCCACAGAAGATGAGGGCAGTCCTAAACTGGCAGAAGATTTAGAAAAAGCAAAAGCAGCTTTTGATAAAGGAACTGCTGCAGATCCTAAAAACGTCCTTAATACAATAGGTCAAGGTGGTGTTTTACTAGGTCAAGGTAAACTGACTGAAGGAACAGCTCTGATTGATCAAGCATTGGCAGCTACCAAGAGTAAAGATGAGACTGTATTGTGGAGAGCTGCTGAAATGTATACACTTTTCGGTAAAAAAGGCCAGGCTAATGATCCGGGTAAGGCAATTGCTTTGATTGATCAACTGTATACGTTGAAAAAACGTCAGCAACGCCCTGAATATGAAATTGTAAAAGGAGATGCTTATTTGTTGAAAAACGATGGTGGTCCTGCTGTTTCAGCTTATGAGGAGGCTCTTCGTTTACAGAACGATCCTCAAATGGCTGCCTTGGCTTATACTCGTATGGGGCGTGTTTGGAAACGTGGTAAAAACTACAGCAGTACCCAAACTTCTTTCAACGATGCTATTGGAAAGGATGAGAAATTTGCACCTGTATACTGGGAATTTGCTGAACTTTGGTTAATGGCTGGTAATTATGCTAATGCTGCTGAAAACCTGGATAAGTACATTCAGTATAGTGAAGAAACCCCGGATGTGATTTTACGTTATGTGAAATTTGCATTCTTAGCCCAGCAATACCAGAAAGTAGTTGATGCCTTAGGTAAGGTTGAAGGAAAAGCAAATGACCCTGACCTTCCTCGTATCAAAGGTTGGTCATTAACAGAGCTTAAAGATTATAAAGGTGGTGCTGAAAATCTTGAGAAATTAATTGCCTCTAATCCTAAGAAAATCTATCCAGATGATTATCGTTACTTGGGTATTGATTATCGTGAATTAGGACAAGATTCATTAGCGATCCTGAACTTTGGCAAAGCTGCTGCTGTTGGCGATACCGTTTTCAATAACTACGAAGAAGTTGCTAAACTTCGTCAGAAAAATAAGCAATATCTTGATGCAGCAAAAGCTTACGAACAGTCAATTACCTGGAAGGCTCAACGCCCTGACCGTAAGCCTACTTATGCAGATTACTTCCGTGAAGGAGTTGCCTATTATTATCAAATTGCAACTGTTAAAGATAGTACAGTTATTCCTCAAGCAGATGCTGCATTTGTAAAAGCTGGTTTATTAGCAGATAGTACACTGAAAGCAAATACTACTCTTAGTGATGAGCAAAAAGAAGGATTAGCAAAAGTGGTACAAAAAACTCCGCTTTGGGAAGGACGCATTAACCGTCTTTTGTCTGATCGTAGTATTGCGGCACCATACTATGAGAAATTTCTTGCAACGGCAGACCCTTCAACTAGTGACAAAAATGAGCTTTTAGAAGCTAATCGCTATTTAGGTCTATACCATATGCTCGTCACAAAGGACACAGAAAAAGGCAAAGAATACTTTAAGAAAGTTCTGGAACTAGATCCTACTAATGCAGAAGCAAATAGAGTAGTAAATCCTCCTGCTCCGGCAGCTCCTGCTACTAAGTCTAAAACTCCTGCTGCGAAGACAAAAGCTACAACTAAGTCGTAAGAGTTAGAGCTAGTAGGAATAAAAGAAAACCGCCTTCAAACGAAGGCGGTTTTCTTTTATTCCTATAGGCGGTAAAGAGGCACTTTTATAAATGCTATAACTATAAAAAAATTGAATGAAGTAATCTAATAGACATTGATAATGTGCTTATTTGAGGTTTAAGTATACATTTTGGTAAAGTTACCAGCCCTTAAAAACGTCAGGAACTGATATCTCACCAGTAAAAAAAGGAAAGGCTTACTGAAAACTCAGTAAGCCTTTCCTTTTTAGAAATGAAAACAAATTTTATTGAGCTACCAAGATTCTTCGAGTTCGCTCAAAACCCTGGGTAGATAGCTTTAAAATGAATATGCCTGGAAGTTTGCCCAGGTTAATAAGTTTACGTTCGTTGAACTCATCAACTGTACCGGTAAAAATCACTTGTCCTGTAAGGCTCGTAATCGTAATGACGGCATTTTTCCAGTTCTCCTGGGTTTCTAAAGTGATACTCCCTGTAGTGGTGGGGTTGGGATATACCACAAAACCATCAAGAGCAGTGTCATAATAATATCCAAAAGGATCTGATTCTTCAGATGTACACTCGAAAAGACCTACAGGCTCAACCGTATATTGAATAATAGATCGCACGTTATAAACACCTTCTCGTTGGGGTTTCAGAGAATTTGAGCCATTTACAGTTATTGTATCAGTCGCAACCCGCCATATATAGATAGTTCCGGGTAAGGTGGCATTTGCTTCAAGCGTATAAGGGCCAGGCTGAGAAATGGTAGGAGTAGTAGGGTTGGGCCTTACCGTTACGGTTAAAGGATCAGAAAGGCTTTTGCAATTATTAGAATCAATAGCCTGAGCATAATAATCACCAGTGATAGTGGCTACTACAGTAGAGGTAGAGGACACTTGTTGGGTACCAAGTAACCACACTGTAGAATTTACGGCAGTGGCAAGGAGTGTTACGGAACCTCCTTCGCAAAAAGCAACAACACCCGAAAGAACACTAACAACAGGTTTATCTGGTAAAGGATTAACTTTAACCGTTACAGGGTCAGATAAAGGCGAAGGACAATTAGCCAAGCTTATGGTTTGAACCTGGTAAGAGCCTGCCTCACTGGTAGTTATACTTATTGTAGAGGCATTATTGTAAGTCCATAAATAGGTAGACTCTGAGGGCGTAGAGGTAAGCTGAACATCTTCATTCGCACAAATGGCTACAGTACTGGTATTATCGATGGTTCGGTTGGCTGAAATGGTAGGCTTAACCGGAATAGGATTTACTGTAATATCAACATCATCAGATACTAATGAATAGCATTGACTGGAATTAATTACCTGTACCGAATAAGCTCCTGTAACAGTAGGTTGGATAGTAGCAGAGGTTGCCCCATTGCTCCAGGCGTAAGCGGCTGCGGTGTCAGTCGAAAGCGTCCGAACGGTGCCTTCACAGAAACTAAGATCCCCATCGGCAGTAATCGTGGGTTTGGCTGGCCGGGCTCTTTGAGTAAGATTAATAGTTGAAGAAGAATAATTGCAACCGATAGCATCATTAAAAGTTACACTATAATTCCCCGTTGAAGGAGCTACAATACTGGCGGTGGTATCCCCGGTACTCCAGGTATTATTGTAGGAGTAACTTGACTGTAAAAGGGGTTCTACACCCTCACAATAATATATAGAGCCATTGTCATTCAGAATATTCCCTCCAATCGTGGGATCATCAGGTACCTTATAAGGCTGAGAAAAGATCGTTATGCCTGAGCCTATTGAGGTATCTTTAATACGTGCTGAATACGTTCCACCACTTACTGTAATCGTAGAAGTGGTTGCACTATTACTCCAGCCATAGGGGGTTTGATTAGGTGTATCGAGGATTATGGTACTCGTACCAGCACAGGTAGCATTAATACTTGCTAATGACTGAGCCATCAAAGGAGTCGTATTCGTAAAATAACTATCTGTTAATGCATCAGACCAGGCTTGCCCAATAGTTTGTAGGCTTTCAGATGTAAAGTGCGTACCATCATCTGTTGAGCGATAAGAAGAACCATATTCGTCTGTATTAGGCCCCAGGTATACGTTTGACGTGTAATTAACCACTGAGGTTTGAGCATCAACAACAGGTTGCCAGGTTTGAAAATCGGCAAATGATGCCCTTGCAACTACCCAGCTAATATCTCGACCGAAATCTGATCTACTTTTGCTAATAACAGAAAGTAAATCAGTACGATAACTATCTTCTGTAGTATACCACGTATAACCATCTGATTCTCCTTGATGCCAGAGAATTCCGCGAACTCCTGTAAGGGACGCAAAATAATTAAGACTAGTTCGTAAATTGTAATAAGGAATACCGAGTGTATAATATTTCTGGTCATCAGAACAATCCATACAGTATCGATTTACCGTAAGAGTTCCCTCTGAGCTCTCAACCCAGTTATTAATGGTTGTTGATCCCCGTGCTGCATTGTAAAAAAGTACAGGAACATTAAGCCGCTGAGTTAAATACTCGCCTAAATATCCCCAACACCAGGAACCATTGCCATAGGGAGCAATTGTACCTGTAGAAGTCATTTTTGAAAATACAGGATAAGAAGGATCGGTCGTGAATCCGTTATCGTAAAATTCATTAATACAGTTGATTCGGTCATCCGAAGGATCACTCGGAGCATAATTAGAAACACCTTGTGCATTGGATTGACCCGCTATAATAAAGACTTCACCTACACCAATTTTTTCAACGGATTGAGTATCAAGAACAGTACCTTGGTAACTGCCCCGCACTTCGAGTTTGTACCAACCACCCGACAAGGTTACCGAACCTGAATAAGAGCCGTTGGTAGGGCTGGTTTGAATCGTTTGCCAGTCAGTATCAGTCCCCCAACCAGATGTGGTTGATGTAAACCGGGCTTCAACCTTATCGATGGTTTGATAATAATTACCAGCAATCTGAACAGTAGCCTGATTGCTATTATTTCGTTGAAAAACGATGCGATTTACGGGAAAAGTTATTGCAATCTGGGCATAAGAATGACCAAATGCCAGACAACAAACAAAGAATGTAAGCAATAAACGGGATACTAACCGCATAAATTCAAGTGATAATTTTTCAAAATTAACTGGGAGAATCTACTTCAGCATTAATAACTGATACAAATTCTATTAATAGAGACGACGGTAAACGGGCTGTTATGAAGTCGTCTCATTTATGAAAATTTTAATAACTATAGTTTTAAGGACAAAGGTAATTTGTTGATTTACAGGGTAATTACTTTTAAATCATGTTCAGGGTCTGCTAAAGTTTGAATTTGATGACGCGTAGGGTAAATGCTTTTCAGATCACCTTCTACACACAAAACAGAAAGAGTATAAATCTGATTTGGTTTTAAAAAACCGGTAGTGAGTGTATTCGAAAAACCGTTTGCATAATAATTTTTTCCAAAAGAAAATAAAAATGATTTAATTGAATATCGGTTACTTTTGGAGGGGATTATATGCTGTTGTTCTTTACTAGATAGAATAAGATAAGCTCCATCTTGTTTGCCATTTTTTCTGGTATATTCACTGCTTATAAAAGCAATATTTCCTGGATATACTTTAATGTCAACGGGAAATGTTTTATTAGATTTAGGTAGGGTTCTAAAATTTGATAAATAATATTCAGGTAAATGATAAACCCCACAATTAATAGCATTGTTTGTCATGGCATCTATTTCCTTTTGAAAAGTCAAATAAATAGGTGTGCTAGGTAGTGCCCGATTCGTTTGCCATTCATATATATCATTTTGCCGTTCTTTGTAATAAAAATCAATATTAGCCCAATACTGAAAATAACTATACACTGAAATGACGGTAGCAAAAACTAAAATAGCCTTAGAGGCCAGTATTTTATTGTTATTGCCTAATGAAGTAATAAACAATAAATAAATTAGGATTAACCAAATAAAGCCAACATGCTTATAGCGGCTAATAAGTACAGCATCCAGGCCTTCGATAGCTCTACCTACCGCAAAAGCAAGCATTGTAATACCAATATGAATGATTCCACCCCAGAGTGTTATTTCCCAATGAGATGTTAGAGGTTTTTTATCAATAAAGAAACAATTCTTAATTAATGAAAAAACTCTTGTTAAAGTATATATAATTAAGAAAAATCCCCAGGAAATAATTAAAATAATTCGAAATTTAAAGGATAATATTCCATTGAAATCTACTGATAATCCGCTGAATGTAAATAAGTTACTAAGGATAAGGAGGGGATGGCGTAGATTTTCAAGTGGTTTCGGACGATAGGCGGGTAGCTCTAGTTTATAATAATAGAAACCAACGCTTATTCCCACTAATAAACTCCAGATAAATAAACCCTTCCAACGTTTTTGTATAAGTAACAGAACAACTCCAGTGGGTAAAATAAAGGTGCCACTAACATCACAACAGACAGTTAACCAAGCGAATAAAATAGCAATAAGTAACTGAGAATGTTTGTAAAGAAAATAGGAGGTTAGTAAAGCAAAAAAATAAACAGCAATGTGTTGAAGGGGTATCATTGGCCAGAGAATCGCCTCATAATACTGAATATGAAATAACAGTAGCGAAAAACTTATTAGTAATAGGTAAGGTAATTTTGCTTGTTTAATAACCGTTGCAAAAATTACGAATAAGCCAACAACTGAAAGTAAGCCAATTAGTAAAATTGCTTTAAAATTAAGTGATCCACTGATTCCGTATAATGCTATAGCGATTACCCGATCTAGTACAATGCGTCGTTCGTCATCCTGAATCCAGATAATTTTAAAAAAACCGGACCATTCAAAGGAAGATAAGCTTGCAATACGAGTTACTGGTTCTAATAATCCATCATAATCATCTTGAAATGGAATATTAGAAGCATACATAAAAACCACAAAAAAGAAAACCAGAATAGGTATACAACTTAGTATAATAACCCCGGTTTTATATTTTTTTGTAATGGGCATAAATAGATAATTGAAGGCAAAAAATTTAACTTATTTTAGACTGATGAAGCGTATTCCAGATGAGGTCTTTTAATTCACCGAGTCCTTCCTGAGTAACAGCTGAGATAAAAACGGTTTCAAGCTCTTTGGGTAGTTGCTTCTGAATACGGAGGCGATCTTCCTCATTAACCAGGTCAGACTTGGAAATGGCCAGGATCCGCTCTTTATCAAGTAATTCAGGATTATACTCTTCTAATTCTCCCAATAAAACGAAATAATCCTGTCCGGCGTCTTCTGTGGTGGCTGGTATAAGAAAAAGTAATATGGAATTACGCTCAATATGTCTCAGGAAACGTAGGCCTAGCCCTTTTCCTTGTGAAGCTCCTTCAATAATACCAGGAATATCTGCCATTACGAACGACCGAAAGTCGCGGTAAGGCACAACGCCTAAGTTCGGTACTAGAGTAGTAAAGGGATAATCGGCAATTTCTGGCTTAGCTGCTGATATGACCGATAACAAAGTAGATTTCCCGGCATTGGGGAACCCGACCAGGCCTACGTCTGCTAGTACTTTTAATTCCAGGATAAACCATACCTCCTGACCGGCCTCACCTGGCTGTGCCGTATGAGGAGCCTGATTGGTGGAGGTTTTGAAATGGCTATTGCCTAATCCGCCCCGACCGCCCTCCAGCAAGATCACTTCCTGGCCATCTTCCGTTATTTCAAATAATGTTTCGCTCGTTTCAGCATCTTTGGCTACTGTTCCAAGTGGGACTTCCAGATAAATATCTTCGCCTCGGGCACCCGTTCTGCGGCCACCTTCACCGGGTTGACCTTTGGTAGCAATGACATGCTTGCGATATTTGAGGTGTAATAGTGTCCATACGTTTGTGCTACCCCGAAGGATGATATGGCCACCACGACCACCATCGCCGCCATCGGGCCCACCCAGCGGAACGTGTTTTTCTCTGCGGAAATGAGATGATCCTGCTCCACCAGCTCCTGAACGGCAACAGATTTTTACGTAATCAATGAAATTTGAAGTCACGACTTTTCATAGTAAACAAAGCTTCTTATCGCATTCATTTACTTAGTTATATACTACGGTTTATACAATTTTGTTGCAAAGTAAAGCATGTTTAGTCTACTATCTACCCACATACTAAGAAGACATTACCTCTGGAACAAATGAATGCCTGGGTGATTTTAAAAAAAATCGGTAAATTTCTACTCTATTGAGACAGATCGAGAAAAAAAGAAGGCTATTTCGCCTTGATACGAAATAGCCTTTTAAGTATCTTAATTTTATTTTAACGGACACTTTGTTCGATGGCCGAGCAAATTTGTTCAAAAATATCTTCAATGGCACCAATGCCATAGATGGAGGTAAACTTGCCCTGTTGTCTGTAATAGTTAGCTACGGGTAAAGTTTTCTCATTATACTCCTGCACTCGTTTCCGGATTAATTCTTCATTCTGATCATCCGAACGGCCTGAAGTTTTACCTCGTTCGAGTAAGCGACGAGTTAATTCTTCTTCTTCGACCTCCAGTGCTACCATCCCGGTAATGGATGTTCCATTTTCAACCAGTAGGTTATCCAGAGCTTCGGCTTGTTTTACTGTCCGAGGAAATCCGTCGAAAATGAAACCGGCAGCGTTCTTATTTTCTTTGAGCTTATTATCAATCATTCCGATTACTACTTCATCAGGAACCAGTAACCCCTGATCCATCAATGATTTCGCTTTCAGGCCCAGTTCGGTACCTGCTTTAATTTCAGAACGAAGCAAGTCACCAGTAGATAAATGAACCAGCTTGTATTTATCGATCAGTTTTTCGCTCTGGGTTCCTTTCCCGGCACCTGGAGGGCCGAAGAGTACCAAATTAAGCATGAGTGTATTGAAATTCAGTATGAAACGATAGCAATTGGGGTGTCAAAGTTACAATACTGTTGCGAACGAAACGCATTTTGTTAGGAATTTCCTGTATGGTACTGTCTGAGTATAGTAACTAACTCAAGTTACTGGCTAATTTGTCCAACTGACTTCTCCTTGGATATTCAATATCTTTTGTAATAGCTAAGGCTTGTTCTATTACGGTTTTGGCATTTTTGTTATCTTTTAATTCATATAAGTACTCAGCATAATCTAAGAAGGCAGAAACAGATAAAGTATCTACGTCGTAATAGCGAACGTTATCATCTTGGGTATATTTCATATCTTCTAATTGATCATACAGTTCTTGATGAGCTTTGGTTGCATCTTCAGTATTATTTTTTCGTACAGCCTTTCGTAAACGAATTATTCTTTCACAAATCAGATACTTTTCATCACTGGAAAGAATAAGCTTATTCTTATAAAAATCTTCAATAAGACTTTCCTCATCAAAAGATGTGACTAAATTATTTTTAAGTTTCTGCTGCTCCCAGCCATAACATAGCATATAATAAGTTGCGTAAGAGTATTTACGCCTTTCATTTTCTTTTTTAAAAATAGCACGTGCCTCAACTAGATTTGTGTCCTTCTCAGGAAAGCGTTTTAATAGGCCCAGTACTGCTCCGTAAAGCATTTTACTAGTTGCTTTATGTTTGTCTTCTGTTGCAAGACTAATGGCAGTTTCAAAATATTTAGAAGCATTTTCGTAGTCGCCGACTTGTCCTCGAGTCCAATACAGTGAACCAAAATTGTGATTTAACGATGAACGCTTATTGCCAAATCAATCGCCATTATCGTTAATTATTT
>JASGGE010000123.1:0-11662 GCA_047605205.1 Siphonobacter sp. | reverse complement strand
ACTCATAGTGATGGGATTTGCAGTGGCCAGTTCGGAAAGACTGTGGCTGTCTTAGTAAAGATCAGAAAAAATCCGGCGTAAAAGTAGAAAGCCATATTCAGTTGGGCAATCTCCCTGTAAAAGAAATTTGGGTGAATAGGTATAGGTACTGTTTTTTCAAGACTTAACGTAAAGATAATCAGAACTGTTAAGGAAGGCATCAAAATTATAAATGCCTTCTTTAAATTTTACACCAACAAAATTCATTCTTCGAGGAAGATGCTATTAATGCATATTTTTTACTAAAGAAACACCAGAACACTATAAAACTTCACTCTTCTACCTCTTCACACCAGATAACCCATAAGGCAAGGCCTAAAAGATGATTCTTAGCTTTTTACGAAGCTTTCCTGATCGTCCCGGATAATAAAATCATCCAGTCTTTTGTTCCCTGTTAGGAACGTTGATGCCGTAATTTTTAGTAAGCGAAATAAAATCGCTTACTAAATAGGGGTTCTAATGATGCTGCTTCTTTAGGTATTTTGTTAGAATGACAATCATTTGCCCTTCTATTTTTCCTTCGATCTGATCGGTATTTTGTTCTACAAGCCGAATATTTTTAACAACCGTCCCTATGCGTGCCTGTATGTTACTTCCTTTTACATCAAGTGATTTGGTCAGTACAACCGTATCGCCATTTGAAAGTACGTTACCTAAACTATCCAGATGAACCGATACAGGGGCCGGGGCTTCATCCTCTGGTACTGCCTTTGCCCATTCCAGAAGTTCGCCGTCTAAATAAAATATATCCAGCAACTCAGCTGCCCAGCTTTCTGTTTTCAGGCGTTGTAGCATACGCCAGGATAATACCTGAATAACAGGCACATCACTCCACATGGTTTCTGAAAGAAACTGCCAATAATCCGGGTTTAATTCTGCCTGATGCTCCACCTGTTTGAGACAGGTCTGACAGAGGGTCACTTCATTCGGAAAAGAATTGGTGGGCAATACCGTATATGGGCTAACGGATTGAGAGGAGCTACACAAAACACAAACAGGCTGAGAATTCTCAATCATATTTTAAAGTATTGATTCGTTATTAACCGGCCCTAAAGATATTCAATAGACAAGCTACGTGTTGGTCTTCAAAAAAGAAATAGCACAATTAAGTGTTAGTACTACTCTTAATGGGTTATCTTATCGGAACAGATCTGAACTATTTGATCTGTTAACTGATTCATATTTTCTATAAAAAAGACTTGACCTAACTGGAGTATTAAAGAGAATGGAAACAAAAACAGCTCTTATCATTGGAGCCTCTGGATTAGTAGGTAGTAATCTGATTTTCAAATTATTGCAATCAGATCGCTATGATCGTGTTATTTCATTGACAAGGCGATCCATGCATATTAAGCATTCCAAACTCGATGAGCGAATTGTAGATTTCGATCATTTAACAACTCAGGACTTCGCCGGAGTTAATGATATTTTCTGTTGCTTAGGAACAACCATAAAAAAAGCAGGATCTCAGGAAGCTTTTCGAAAAGTAGACTTTGATTATCCACTAAACGTAGCAAAATTAGCTATAGCAGCAGGAGCATCCCAGTATTTGCTCGTCTCTTCGATTGGGGCAAACGCCCAATCTTCGATTTTTTATACACGAACAAAAGGCGAAATAGAAGCCGCTATTAATGCCTTAGGGTTTCCGAGCTACGCCATTTTTCGCCCTTCTACCTTATTAGGAAAAAGAAAGGAATTCAGGCTGGGAGAAGAAATTGGTAAGGCCTTAGATTTGCTTTTATCTCCTATTACGCTTTTAGTTCCACCCTTACGACGCTATAAAGGTATTCAGGCTTTAAAAGTAGCTAAGGCCATGCTGGCGATAGCAAGCCAGGAGGTTCCGGGCAAACACATTATCCAATCGGATGAAATGCAGTACTATTGATTATTCTTCCAGAAAATCGGGCTGTTCCAGGGCATAAACGGCCCGCCAGATTTCTTCTTCTTCCTCAGTAAAAAGCATTCCCCGTCGATCCATCGTCGTACGGGCTACATTTACGGCTTTTTCGAAGCGATACGGGACAAAATTAGTATCAGCACCGCCCCAGCTAAAGGAAGGGACGTGTTTTGGTGGAAATCCTGAACCAAACAGATTTACATTCATCCCTACTACTGTTCCCGTGTTAAACATCGTAGAGACGCCTACCTTCGAATAGTCACCCATGAATACCCCAACAAATTGCCGCCCTGTATTCTCTAGTTTACCCGTACCGTAATTATAGAGTTTTACGTTACCGTAGTCGTTTTTTAGATTTGAGTTATTCGTATTCGCTCCGAGATTGCACCATTCAGCTAGGTAAGAATTTCCCAGAAACCCGTCGTGAGCTTTATTGGTATAGCCCATTATGATGCTCATACTAACCTCACCACCCACTTTGCAATGCGGCCCAATCGTAGTACTCTTCCGCATTTTACCGCCCAGGTTAATAATCGCTCCTTCCAGGGCAGCAAAGGGCCCCTGAATGATTGCCCCGTCCTGAATCTGAACTCCTTTCCCCAAGTAAATGGGCCCATTTTCAGCATTCAATATAGCCGCATGAATTTGTACGCCTTCTTCCAAAAAAATTTGTGATTCGTTGTAATAGGCCGTAAACCGATCGGTAATGGGTTGGCTCGTACGGTCAGCAGTAATTCGTTCAAAATCAGCGGTAATTTGTTCTCCATTTAGCACAACTAAATCAGGCAGTTCATGAATAACGGCTAGTTTTCCCCAATAATACTGCTTCTGAAACGACGTATTTTCAGGCACTAACTCTTCCAGTTTCAGTGGCTTCGAACGCACCGCTATCAGAATATTTCCCTGCAGGAGGGCTTCCCCCACCCGTAGTTTTTCCAAAGCCCGAAGTAAGGGCTCATTGGGGCAGACGCCGCCGTGGATATAGATATTATCCGATGTTTCTTTAAGGGGATATTTGGTTTGCAGGTAAGGCTGCGTAAAGAAAGAGGGTTTCATTCCCCCTAACCAATCAATCCACTTTTCGGTAATGGTACGAATTCCAACCCGGAGCTCAGCAATTGGTCTTGTAAAAACGAGTGGCAGCAAGTTTGGTCGAACCTTTGGCCCGTCGAATAGAATGTAATTCGCCATAGACTTTAGTAGGAATGATTCGCCCAAAGTAACAGAAAAATAGAGTTGAAAAGGAAATGACAGGGCCGCTTTTTAACGTTTTCTGTGTTTAAATCCGTTCTTTCTGACCATAATAGCTCATTCATACATTCATTATAATTTGGAAAACCTGGCTTAACCTAATTCTCAGTTAGAGTTCATTAGCTTTGCTAAACTGATTGATCGTGCATATGGAACATTCGTTTAATAATTTGCCCGAAGATTTTCCAGACGGAGACGAAGAAACCTTAGATCCAGCCGAAGAAAACGAAGAATTTGGAGCCTTAGACGATTATGATGAAGACGATGAGGTAGATGACGAGCTACTCGATGATGATGAATAATGGTAGCTTTTTATTGCACCCACCCTTGAAGAACAAAAAAGTCCCGAACAAAAATCTGTTCGGGACTTTTACGTGTTCAAAGCTATTCGTACTTATTTAGCCAGCTTCACTTTCAGAGCTTTGTCAAGTTCATCCAGGAATTCCTCAGTATAAAGGTAGTGCTCGCCGTGCTGTACTTTATTGCCGTAAATGGTTACGGCTAGATCTTTTGTCATTTTACCGGCTTCAACGGTTTCAACACACACTTCTTCCAGAGCGTTTGCGAAATCAATTAGCTCCTGGTTACCATCCAATTTGCCACGGAAAGCCAGGCCACGCGTCCAGGCATAGATTGAAGCGATTGGGTTTGTAGAAGTTGGGTTACCTTTCTGGTGTTCACGGTAGTGACGCGTTACGGTACCGTGAGCCGCTTCGGCTTCCATTACAGTTCCTGAAGGAGTCAACAATACGGAGGTCATCAACCCTAATGAACCAAAGCCCTGAGCAACAGTATCAGACTGTACGTCACCGTCGTAATTCTTACAAGCCCAAACGAAGCTCCCATTCCACTTCAGAGCAGACGCCACCATGTCATCAATCAGCCGGTGTTCATATACAATTCCTGCTTCTTTGAATTTCGAGGCAAATTCAGCGTCGAAAATTTCCTGAAAAATATCCTTGAAGCGGCCATCGTATTTTTTCAGGATGGTATTCTTGGTGGATAAGTATACAGGCCAGCCTTTCTGAAGACCTACCTGGAAACAAGCCCGGGCAAAGCCAGCAATTGATTCATCCAGGTTATACATACCCATTGCGACACCCGCTCCTGGGAACTTGAAAACGTCGTATTCCAATACGGTTCCATCTTCGCCTTCAAATTTCATCGTTAACTTTCCTTTTCCTGGAACGACGAAATCCGTTGCCCGGTATTGGTCACCAAAGGCATGCCGACCTACGATGATCGGTTCGGTCCAGGTAGTTACCAAACGGGGAATATTTTCGATAACAATGGGTTCGCGGAATACGGTGCCATCCAAAATGTTACGAATGGTGCCGTTAGGCGACTTCCACATTTGTTTCAGGTTGAATTCTTTTACACGAGCTTCATCAGGTGTGATGGTCGCACACTTAATTCCAACGCCATATTCTTTAATTGCATTGGCGGCATCAACCGTTACCTGGTCATTCGTTTGATCCCGGTACTCAATTCCCAGATCGTAATATTTAATATCGACGTCGATGTAAGGAAGAATCAGTTTCTCTTTAATGAACTTCCAGATAATTCGGGTCATTTCGTCCCCGTCGAGCTCTACGACTGGGTTTGCAACTTTAATTTTTGACATGATGAGACGTTCGGAAAGAGTCTGGTAATGAATTGAGCCACAAAGGTAAGCAGTACAGGGAAAAATGAAAGTCAGGAAGCAGAATTGAACAAATGATTCATTTTTCAGTGTTTTCTACCATCAGATTCTTTGTTTGATGAGGTTCTGAATCCAGACAAACACAGAATAGTCATTTAGAATGAATAACTTTGCAAAAATTTTCAAGAGCATTATATTCTACCTACTAGAAAACTTGTTGTAGTCTACTCAGCAAGACGAGGGAGGTACCCCGTTCTGACTAAGGAAATGTAATATTCATTCTTATCAAACCATGTTTGAAAATCTCCAGGATAAACTCAATAAAGCCATACGGACGCTAAAAGGCAGCGGCCGTATTACGGATGTTAACGTAGCTTCAACGGTAAAAGAAATTCGCCGGGCCTTAACCGATGCGGACGTTAACTTCAAAGTAGCGAAAGATATTACGGATCAAATCCGGGAAGAAGCCATTGGTCAAAAGATTATGATCGCGGTGGAACCCGGCCAAATGCTGGTTAAGATCGTACACGACAAACTGACCGAATTAATGGGCGGTCAGGCAGAAAGTGTCAATTTAAAAGGCTCTCCGGCGATTGTTTTAATTGCCGGCTTACAAGGTTCTGGTAAAACTACTTTCTCGGGTAAACTGGCCAGTAACATTAAAAAGCAGGGTCGGCAGGTATTATTAGTAGCCTGCGATATTTATCGGCCAGCAGCAATTGCCCAGTTGCAAACCTTAGGTCAGCAGATTGGTGTAGAAGTTTATGCCGAGCCTGAAAATAAAGATGCTGTACAAATTGCTCTGAACGCTCTCACATACGCAAAGGACAATTCAAAGAATGTCGTAATTGTCGATACTGCAGGTCGTTTGGCAATTGATGAGGTAATGATGAAAGAGGTTGAAAACGTTAAAAAAGCTCTTCAACCTACTGAAACCTTATTCGTAGTGGATTCGATGACGGGTCAGGATGCCGTAAATACGGCAAAGACCTTCAATGATCGACTCAATTTTGATGGTGTCGTTCTTACTAAATTGGACGGAGATGCTCGTGGTGGGGCGGCTCTGTCAATTCGCCACGTGGTAGAGAAACCCATTAAGTTCATGTCAACGGGCGAAAAAATGGAAGATCTGGACATCTTCTATCCCGACCGGATGGCGAGCCGGATTCTGGGTATGGGTGACGTACTTTCATTGGTTGAACGAGCACAACAGGCTTTTGATGAAGAAGAGTCCGCTCGTATCAGTAAGCAAATTCGTCAGAACCAGTTCAATTTTGAAGACTTCTATTCCCAGCTTCAGCAAATCAAGAAAATGGGAAATATTAAAGACCTCATGGGGATGATTCCGGGCCTGGGCGGAGCCGTAAAAGATGTCGATATTAGTAATGATTCTTTTAAACCCATTGAAGCGATTATTAGCTCTATGACATTGAAAGAACGTAAGAATCCCGATCTCATCGACGGGTCACGTCGTCGTCGTATCGCTACGGGTTCAGGAACCAGCATTCAGCAAGTGAATAACCTGATGAAGCAATTCGATGAAATGCGTAAGATGATGAAAACCATGAACAAAGTTCAGGATGGTAAAATGAAACTGCCCAATATGTTGAAAAAGTAATCCCGATATACTGGCTTATTGAAAGCGGCTACTGTGACCTTACACAGTAGCCGCTTTTGTTTAGATAAGAATCTGATTATTAGTCATTTTTTTCTTACCTTGCCAATATTCTATGCCTACTAGCTTCGTACATAAAGCCCCTTTTAGAGTATCGCCGACCAAACTCCGACGCTCCGCGACGGCCGGAGCAGTGTATGGTCATTTCTGCAAGCTACATCGCATACGGACCTCCTCTCAGCAATTGCTCTTTGTAATGGCTACTGCCAGCGAAATGTAATTTTCAGGTTTTCTTTCTTAACGATTCTTTTAGTCGGGCAGGCATCAGCCTGTTCGTTCTTTCACCTTATATATCCTTAACTCTATGACTACTGTTGCTGAAACCCCAACCCAACAGGCCATTTCCCTTGAAAATCAGTATGGTGCCCATAATTATCATCCACTCCCCGTAGTGCTATCCCGCGGGGAAGGCGTATACGTGTGGGATCTAGAGGGCAACCGTTACCTTGATTTTTTATCTGCCTATTCTGCCGTTAACCAGGGCCATTGTCATCCTAAAATCATTGAAGCCCTTATTAATCAGGCTCAGAAACTTACCTTAACCTCACGGGCTTTTTATTCCGATCAGCTCGGTAAGTGTGAAAAATACCTGGCTGAATACTTTGGGTACGATAAAGCTTTAATGATGAATTCTGGGGTAGAAGGCGGTGAAACCGCTTTAAAGCTCACCCGTAAATGGGCTTACAAAGTAAAAGGTATCCCTGCCAATCAGGCAAAAACAGTTTATGCGGCTGGTAATTTCTGGGGTAGAACGATTGCTGCCATTTCAGCCTCAACTGATCCTGATAGTACCAATGATTACGGCCCTTTTTTACCAGGTTATCTCATCATTCCTTATAATGACCTGACTGCTCTTGAACATATACTTGCTTCTGACCCTAACATTGCTGGTTTCATGGTAGAGCCCATTCAGGGCGAAGCCGGTGTGGTAGTACCTGATGCAGGTTATTTAAAAGGGGTGCGGGAATTGTGCACAAAATATAATGTACTTTTTATTGCAGACGAAGTTCAAACAGGCTTAGGCCGAACCGGAGAACGGCTCGCCTGCGATCACGAAAACGTTAAACCCGACATTTTAATTTTAGGGAAAGCTCTCTCGGGGGGTACTTATCCCGTTTCATGCGTATTAGCTAATGACGAAATCATGCTAACGATTCGACCAGGTGAGCATGGCAGTACCTATGGCGGAAACCCATTAGCTTGTGCCGTTACTATTGCTGCTTTAGAGGTTCTCAGAAACGAAAAACTGGCTAAAAACGCAACTCATTTGGGTGAGTTATTCCGGCAACGGATGCGTGAATTGCAACAGGAAAGTAATTTAATAACCCTGGTACGAGGAAAAGGGCTACTGAATGCCTTAGTCATTAACGATACCGAAGAAAGTAATACAGCCTGGCAAATATGCCTTAAGCTCAAAGAAAAAGGTTTGCTGGCAAAACCTACTCACGGCAATAAAATACGGTTTGCCCCTCCGCTGGTTATTACTCAGAGCCAAATGGAAACCGCCTGCGACATTATTCGAGATGTCATTACCTCTTTCTAGATAATAAAAAGTCTCCTTCGAAAAGTTTTCGAAGGAGACTTTTATACTTTTTCTTACCATATCCAGTTAAATACAGTAAGCATACCAAATACCTTTCACTTATAGTTACCTCTATTAACTTGAATACCCGGATGCTAATTAGTTATTTTTGAGCGATCATCCATCTACCTCCAAAGCATTTCATCCCTAATGAATAGCTTTACGTTTATTAAGCATACCATCCAGCTATGAAAAACATCTGTACCTATCGTTTTAAAGCCCTATTATTCAGTATTTTATCTCTTTTTATTTTTAATAAAAGTATTGCCCAGCAAATTGGCTGGGTAACCTTCGATAAATGCCCAAAAGATTTTCAGCTTTATGCCCGAAAAGATGATAATACAGCTGAAGTACCCATAGAAGGGCGAGTGGTCTCAAAGGGATGGAGCTACATGTCGGTAATAACGTATCGAAATGGCGTAAAGATTTCCTATAACCGGGGTGACCTGGCCTATCAGGATACCACCGATAAAGCTACTTTCAAACTGGCAACAACGATACAAGCTGAATTAGCTGATTACTCGTTTGATATATATTGCTGCTCGGCTACTGACTCTGTTTTAATGACAACACGAACTGATGTTGTGGCGGGTGATTTTTATTTAATTGAGGGACAGTCAAATGCCACAGCTTCCGCTAGTAATAGTTTTAGCAGTAAATATTGTCGTACACTAGGTCGAATTCCTGTCAACGATAATTATGCTGGACAAACAGCCGCAGACACCCTATGGAATTATGCTGGATATTCAGCACCAGCAGTGGGTTACTGGGGTATGGAACTACAACGGTTAATCTTAGAGAATGACCAAATTCCTACCTGTGTGCTAAATGGTTCTATTCCTGGAACAGTATTGAGTTATCACATCCAGCGTGGAAATACAAGCGAAGAAGACATAAGCACTATTTATGGTCATTTGCTCTACCGGGTAAACAAAACGCAAGCTAGCCGTATCCGTAGATTCTTTTACTATCAGGGAGAACAGGATGCTCTGGAAGGCAACATCGACTTCAATACGTATATAGCCGAATTTGATAGTCTACACTCTATGTGGCAAAGCGATTATTCGATAGTAGACGAATTTTCCATACTACAGATCAATATACTTTTCAACCCATATTACCTCGCGGGGCAGATTCGTGAATTTCAGAGAAAGACAATAGACCTATATCCTAAAACAAGTCATTTTGCGACAATAGGCTTACCAGGCTACGATGGCGTGCACTATGCTACAACAGGGTATGGTACGCTCGCTCAACGGTTATACAACTCTATTTCGCCCACTGTTTATAATTCTTCTGATAGTATCAATGTAATTCCGCCCAATATCCAGCGTGTTTTTTACGGCAGCTATTCTAAAGATACTTTAGTACTGGACTTCGATACTAATCAGAAAATTCAATGGTCCGCCGATACAACCGCATTGAATACCGATAACCAATCTGTTACACTAAGTCTGAAAAATTATTTTTATCTGGATGGAGATGAAACAGTATCTGCTCCCATAAACGGTTATGAAACAGACGGTAACCGCGTTTACTTATTTTTAAAAAATGCCATTACTGCGACGAAGCTAACCTATATGCCTGCGTATAATACAACGGGTATGTCGTATTTTGTAGGCCCTTACCTGAAGAACGAAAGGGATTTAGCTGCCTTTACGTTTCAGGAATTTCCAATAGCAAATCCTATATCATTAGTTTTACAGGATAGTTTGACTCGTAAAAACCATGTCTACCTTTCCTGGAATGCAACTGGTGACGTAAGTAAATATGTTCTGGAGCGTAAAGATGATTCAACAAATGTCTATAGTACTCTTCAAGAACTGAATAACGCAACCACTACCTTTACAGACACTGGGTTGCAACCCGACCGGTTTTATACCTACCGGCTAAAAGCATTTGGCCCACAATCTGACTCCCCTTATGTGCTGGCAAATGTGCGTACATATGCCTTAACGAAAGAAATTCTGGAAGCACAATGGTCTGTTTCTCCTAATCCTGCCACGCAATACGCAGATGTAAAATACGGAAGCAAACTAACCGGAACCATTTATCTTTACTCTCTACAGGGTCAATTACTCTATTCCAATGCTATTAATTATACAGATCAGACTACGCTTGACTTGTCAGCTATATCACCTGGACAATACATTGTAGTTGTGAAAACTCAAAATGGAATAGAAGTAAACAAACGAATTATGAAATTTTGATTTCAGCATATGGGCTTTAATTTTATTCTAGCTCATATTTAACGATACAATACATTGCTCGGGAACCGTCTTTCCCGTTGATTTTTCCCTTTTTTCGTATGTTCTACCGTAATAATAGATTCCTACTTCGTAGATTCGTATACCCTTCACTTTTGGAATTTTAGCCGTTATTTTAAAATATTATTCTTGATGAAAAGTATTATTTATTCATGTCCTGGATTAATTTACTCTTCTTCTTACCATAAAAAAAATAAATACCAAAGCCAATTATAAGCCAAACTACTAGTCGAATCCAAGTATCAAGAGGAAGAGATAACATCATTACTAAACAGGTAATAATTCCTAAAGCAGGCACTATTGGCACCCAGGGTGTTTTAAAAGGCCGTGAAACATCCGGAAAGCGTTTACGCAAAACGATCACTCCCAAGCATACCATTACGAAGGCTAATAATGTTCCAATACTTACCATTTCTCCGACTATATGTATCGGCATAAAGCCAGCAAAAAGGCTAATAAATGTACACAACAGAAGATTAGACTTATGAGGCGTTTGGAATTGTGGGTGCAGATTTGAAAATACCTTCGGTAACAATCCATCTTTACTCATGGTATAGAAAACTCTGGATTGGCCCAATAGATCTACCATAATCACGGAGGTATATCCTACTAATATGCCAATAATGATTAGCTGCTTCAGCCAGAGATAAGGCGTTTTCTCAATAGCTATAGCAATGGGAGCTGCACTATTTTTGAATTCTGTATAGTGAGCCATGCCGGTTAACACCAGTCCAAATGCTATAAAAAGTACGGTGCAAATGGCTAATGAACCAATAATACCAATCGGCATGGTTTTCTGTGGGTTACGAGCCTCCTGAGCCATGGCCGCGACAATATCAAACCCAATAAATACAAAAAAGATTACCCCTGCCCCTCGTAGTATACCACTCCAGCCAAATTCACCGAATGTACCGGTATTGGCAGGAATAAAAGGATGATAATTTTCGGGATGAATAAATTGAAGGCCTAACCCGATAAAAATAACAACAACCAATACTTTAATTGCCACAATTATACCATTCACCCAGGCTGACCCCTTCGTGCCACGAATGATAATGGCAGTAATTATCCATAAAATCAGGACGGCGGGTACATTAATAAAACCTGAAACCGAACTACCATCTGCCAGAGTTCCCTTTTCAAAAGGCCCCATCACCAGTTGGGCAGGCAAATGAATATGGTAAGCAGATAAAAATTTTACCAGGTACTGTGACCAGCTAATAGCAACCGTAGCAGCTCCTACTGAGTATTCTAAAACAAGATCCCAACCAATAATCCAGGCAAATAATTCCCCTAGCGTAGCATAGGC
>JASGGE010000122.1:0-11867 GCA_047605205.1 Siphonobacter sp. | reverse complement strand
GATTAAAGCTGGTAAATTATTCAGTTTAATGATTTATCCGAACCGCACACACAGCATCTCGGAAGGTCAGGGAACATACCAGCATCTTTCTAAAACGTACACAGACTATCTACTGAAAAATTGCCCTCCCGGAGCAAAATAGGCTGAATGAGTGAATACGCCTTACTTTAGGGGCGTTGTCCTGTACTTTAAACTTTTTATGAAAAACATTCCGGCTGCCTATCAACCGATTTTAGAAGCTACCCGTATTTCAGGATTTACCATGGCCTCTGACCTGGACACCGGCTCGTTATTGTGCACCTTAGCCGCTTCAAAACCGGGTGGACGGTTCCTGGAATTAGGAACCGGGACGGGCTTGTCGACCTCCTGGATTTTGCAGGGGATGGATGCCCATTCAACGTTAATTTCAGTTGATAATGAGCAGAAATTTCTGGATATAGCCGCTGATCATTTGGGGGGTGATCAACGCCTGACGCTGGAGTATTCGGATGGGGGAGAGTGGCTGGAAAAAAATCGTAGCCTGAAATTTGACTATATTTTTGCCGATACCTGGCACGGCAAATACTTGTTACTTGATTTAGCTCTAGATAATTTGCTGAACGGTGGTATTTACATTATTGATGATATGTTACCACAACCCAACTGGCCAGCCGGGCATGACCTTAAAGCACAAAAACTAAGAGAAACCTTACGGGAATGGCCCGATTTTACCATCACGGAACTGGATTGGTCCACCGGAATTATTATTGGGGTAAAAAATAAAAACTAAATAAACCCGGACTATTTATTGTCTGTTGTTATTATTAACCGAAATGACGGTTACTCAGAAGCCCTTTCCGCAATTCTATCCATGTCATTCAGTCATATAGATAAAAACGCTAATCCCACGATGGTGGACGTAAGCGATAAACACATAACCCGTCGAACGGCCATTGCCCGAAGTATTGTCGTGCTTCCCGAAGTCGTATTACGTGCTTTGCAGGATGGGGAAATTCGAACAAAAAAAGGCCCCGTTTTTCATACCGCAATCATTGCCGGAACAATGGGAGCAAAGAAAACCTCAGACCTGATTCCATTTTGTCATCCGCTGGGGCTCGATTCCTGTACGTTTAAGATTGATATACACCACGGTAATGAAGTTCATATCGAATGCACGTGCGTACTAGAGGCCAAAACGGGGGTCGAAATGGAAGCATTAACCGGGGCTTCGGTAGCAGCATTAACTATTTATGATATGTGCAAAGCTCTTTCGCATGATATCGTGATTAAAGACACTCAACTGATCCTGAAAACCGGTGGAAAGTCGGATGTAAAGAAAGTGTAAACCGGAAAATTTGCAGTTGACGGTTTTCAGGGGCAAACAAGTCTATAGAGTAGAAAACCAAAAACTGAACTAATTTGCAGGTAGCCTGGTTAAGTGTACGATTGACGTGCAATTGCTCGGCTCGCAAACGATAGGTTTTCTGATGCAAAATCCTCAGGAAATGAAAAAAAGCGACTATCTTCGCATAATCAGATGACTCTCCTGGAATCAATCATTGCGATTTACGAACCAGCATCCTTTCCAATACTTACTGCGTACTTTGACAAACCGACGTATGGTCTTCGAAAGTGCTTGCTAGAGATGGATCACTTTAGTTCAATTGCCTGTTCCAGCCCGGAATAACCTTTAAGTACAGATACCTCGAAGCTACCGTTATATAGCTAAGCATCACCTTATGCAAGGAGCGTTGATAATAGTGGCTTCGAATGGATTACATGGACCAGTTTCAATATTTTCTCGACAGATACTTTCCCGGAAACCATTGGATTGACCTTTTATGGTTTACAGGCATATTCTCGGGAGCCCTTATTATGCGTCGGATTACCGGGCGTTTAGTAAGCCAGATTTTATTCAAATTCGTACGTCGTATTTCTGAAGATGTACATGTAGCCGTTCAGGAATTTGTTAACTTACTGAGGCGACCAATTGAGTATATTTTTCTGCTGGGTATGTTTTATGTGGCTTTTAGTCAGTTGCATATTCCCGGGCAGTGGCGTTTTTTTTACAGAAATGAGTTTGGAATACTTGTTTCACGTAGTTTTCAAACGTTAGTAATTCTAGCCTTCACCTGGGCTGTTGTACGTTTTATCAAGTTTCTGGCGATCATTTTTGCGAAACGGGCCGAACGTACCGAGACAAAGGTTGATAACCAGTTAGTACCTTTCGTTAAAGACATTGCCATTATTCTGGTATTAATTTTGGCAGCCGTTCTGATTATTGGTAAAGTCTTTAATATTGATATTGCCACGTTAATTGCAGGCTTGGGCATTGGGGGGATTGCCATTGCTCTGGCTGCTCGGGAAACCCTCGAAAACCTGCTGGCTTCTTTTACCATATTTGTGGATAGTCCGTTTTTGTTAGGAGATTCCATTCAGGTAGGTGTACAAACCGGCATTGTCGAGAAGATTGGGTTTCGGAGTACGCGTTTACGTACCCTAGATGGAAGTTTAGTGACGATTCCAAATCGACTCATAGTGTCACAAATTCTGGATAATCAGACTCAACGTGATTATTGGCGGGCTAAATATTACATTCGACTGAATCTGTCGACTTCGGTCGAATCCATGAAAAAAGTAATTATTGATATTCAGGACACTATTGACCAGCACGAATTTACAAAGTCAAAACCAGGTATTGCCCGATTTGAAACCATCAGTGATCAGTCTTTGGATATAATGATTATTTATTACGTAGAAACCAAAGATTTTCGCCTGTACAGTCGTGTTAAAGAAGAAATTAATTTTCAAATCATGCAGATTATACTGCACCACGGAGTGCGGTTTTTCAGCCCACTTACAACCGTTATAGTAAAGTCTGATGGTCAGACTAGTACCAATCAAACCATAAGTCAATAATATTCTTAAAAAGTTTTTGGGTTTGTATATTGACAATACACCGTAAAACGTTATAAATTTGTAGCGTTCATCTAAAGCGACCGTATTGTACATAGCTGATACGCTTTCCAATATTGCGGACAGACCCAATCTTCTTCTGGATGAATTTCTTATTACAGTTTCTCTATTAATTCTCCGATATATTTCAACTAAGTAAGCTATTTCGGCACAGCCGCTTTGTTTCGTTTCTTACATGCATACCTCTGAAGAGCTAAGTGTGCGGTTGCTGTCCGAGTTGAGGGCAATCGCAAGGGAGTTGAGTATAGCCAATCCAACACAACTGTCCAAATCCGAATTGATTTCAAAAATTCTAGAGCAGCAATCAAGTAGTGCTGCCGATAATACTAATATGCCATCATCTGAAAAACCAAAAGTTCGTCGTGTGCGGAAGGCTTCAGCTGAATCAGGTACAGAAGCAACGCCCGAGGTGACTAGTCCTGCCCCAGAACCTGCAGAATCTAATCCTGAGCCAGTACCTGTAAAAAAACCTGTATTTCCTGAACTGAATATTGGTGAACCGGTAGTAATGATTCCTAAACCGAGTACACCAGCTCCGGCTGCTCCATCCGCTGAAAAGCCCATTGAACGTCATAAACGTAACCGTATTATGCGTCGGGATGTTCCGGAGGATATACCGAGTAGTGATATGTCCTTGAATAGAGGGCCTCAAAATCAACCTTCTGCAGTAGCCCAACCCAGTACAGAAGAACCTTCCTTTGAGCCAATTGAAGAGATGGATTTTCCGGCAGAACTGGAAAATGACTTCTCACTCGATGAAGCATATCAATCTACAATGGAAGTCTTACCGACGACGACTGAACCAGTAGTTAATAAAATCGAACAGCCTCAACAGCCCGCCAACCGGCAGATACCGCGTGAAGGCCGTACCGATGAAAATGGGCAACCTTTACAGCCCAATCCACGGGCACAACAGTTGCAACAGCAGGTAAAACGTAACTATAATCAGCAAATTCGTGAGTTTGACGGGCTCATTGAAAACGAAGGCGTACTCGAGATCATGTCTGACGGTGGCTATGGTTTCCTACGTTCTGCGGATTACAATTACCTGGCCTCTCCTGATGATATTTATGTTTCGCCATCACAGATTAAACTTTTTGGCCTTAAAACAGGGGATACGGTTCGTGGAGCCATCCGCCCACCCAAAGAAGGTGAAAAGTATTTCGCCTTATTACGAGTTGAGACAGTCAATGGAAAAACCACCGAAGAAATTCGTGACAGGATTCCGTTTGAATACTTAACGCCTTTATTTCCAACCGAAAAACTTAATTTATTTACCAATGGCCGGGAATATTCGACGCGTATATTAGACCTTTTTGCTCCTATTGGTAAAGGGCAGCGGGGGATGATTGTCGCCCAGCCTAAAACGGGTAAGACCGTATTACTGAAAGAAGTAGCAAATGCCATTGCCCGTAACCATCCCGAAGTGTTCTTGATTATTTTGCTGATTGATGAACGCCCTGAAGAAGTTACCGATATGCAACGTAGCGTGAAAGCCGAAGTAATTTCGTCAACTTTTGATGAACAGGCCGACCGTCATGTGAAGGTATCGAGTATGGTTCTTGAAAAGGCAAAACGGATGGTAGAGTGCGGTCATGACGTTGTGATTTTGCTCGATTCTATCACGCGTTTGGCCCGTGCGTATAATACAGTCGTTCCTTCTTCCGGAAAAATCCTGTCCGGAGGGGTAGATGCTAATGCCTTACATAAACCTAAACGGTTTTTTGGAGCAGCTCGTAATGTTGAAAACGGTGGATCATTGACCATTATCGCTACGGCTCTGATTGAAACCGGTAGCCGGATGGACGAAGTGATTTTCGAAGAATTTAAGGGTACCGGTAACATGGAACTTCAGCTGGATCGTAAACTGTCCAACCGCCGGATGTTCCCTGCTATTGATGTCCCTGCTTCGGGTACACGTCGCGAAGACTTACTGATGGACCCTGAAACACTGAAACGCGTATGGATTTTACGGAAGTACATGTCCGACATGAATTCGGTGGAGTCCATGGAATTCCTGCTTGAAAAAATGAGAGGAACTCGTTCGAATGAAGAGTTTCTACTTTCCATGAACCGGTAGGTATAGTTCTATAAATTTTATTTTTCAGGAACCCTTGCTCTAAAAAGTGAGGGTTTTCTGTGTGTATTCGTAAGAAAAATACTATAATCTTCAAAACAAATAATCTTTTGCTTGCATTTTTCGCGGGATTCTTGTTCTTTTAAAAAACACATTAATTGTGTCTTCAAAACTTGTCTTCTCGTATATTTTTTTTACTTAATTCAATATGTCAATTGCTAAAACGTTGGCGTGGTTGGGTCTTATTGGCTGGATAGGCGGAGGGACTTACTGGCACGTTTGCCGGATAAAGGGTTTATGTGAAATAGGGCCCGTCCAACTTTCTTCTTCTCGTGATTACGCAGGGTTATTCATCGAAGACTCTACTCTTTTTCAAGTTCGTTCTTCGAATAATCTGGGATTTATCCGTTCAGGAGCTGATCCTTCGTTAGAGGTGGTTCGCCCGGAACTTGATTCATTAGCGAAGTATCTTAGAGCTAACCCGACCAAGAAATTAACCATAACGGGCTTTTATGATTCTGAAGAAAAAAATAACACTGTTTTTCCTTCCTTAGGTATTGCCCGTGCGAGCCGAATAAAACAGTATCTGATTCGACAAGGTGTAGTGAGCGAAAAAATTGCTATTGATGGCATTAGTAAAGTTTTAGCATTCACACCAGAAGATTCAACCTACGGAATGGCTTTTACTTTCATAACTATTCCGGAGCTAGTTCCGCCCAAAGCAGAAACCGAAAAAGAGTTAGCTGCTTCACAGAAATACGAAAGTATTTTTAAACCTATGGATTTGTATTTTCCATTGGGAAGTAGTCAATATATTAAAACACCCGATAACGAAAAATTTGTAGATGAGGCTAAAAAATACCTCGCTGAAAACCCCGAACGAGTATTGATGCTTACGGGGCATACGGATAGTCAGGGAGCAGACAACTGGAATCTGAGCCTTTCAAAACGCCGGGCAGAATCTGTAAAACAGGCCTTAATGAACCGCGGAATTAAGGCAAAACAATTAATCACCGATGGAAAGGGTGAGACAGAACCCATTAGTAACAATGAAACCGAAGCGGGTAGGAAGGCAAATCGTCGGGTGAGTATTTTGGTAGTAACGGGTAGCTAAATAATTAAGTGGCCTGATATCTTTTACGTAAACACGAATCATGTACGAACATTTTAATCCTTTACAGCTAGAAAATGCCTGGTTGCAACATCTGATTCTGATTGCGGGAGCGGTTGTGCTGGGTTACATTATAGGATATTTAAAACGGAAAACGGTCGTTCGTCATCTGGAAGGTCAATTAAATTGGCTCTCGGATGAGCTTGATAATTGCCACAACAGGGTTTTGCCGGGCATTCCCGTAACCCCAACGGCGGTTACTCCCGTTCCTGAACCAGCCCCTCCTGCCGAAGAGGTAAGTATTCCCACACTGGCAGCTGTGACTGAAGTTGACGATTTGAAAAAAATTGAAGGAATTGGCCCCAAAATTGAACAGTTGCTAAATGAAGCGGGAATAACAACATATGCTCAGTTAGCGAGTTCAGAGCCTGCCCATATTACTTCTATTTTGCGAGCCGCCGGAACCCGCTATCAAATTCATGACCCTGGAACCTGGCCTGCTCAGGCGAAACTTGCTCGTGACGGCCGTTGGGAAGAGTTGAAAACCTGGCAGGACGAATTAAACAAAGGCAAAAAATAATCCCTTTAACTTCTTGAAAACGATGATATTACAATCATTGAGTCAAAATATACCCATCGCAGTATTAGAGGGCCTGGTTATTCTGATGATTGCTGCCCGTATTGGCTGGTGGTTTGGTAGTCGGGCGTTGAGTAGGCGTATCGATGAGGTACAGATGGCCATTGCTACCAAACAGGTAGAATTAAAGGAATGCCAGGAAGGAGTTCGAAATCCGGTTTTTCAAAAGAATGAATTTTTACTGATAGTACCTGTAGTGCCTATGGACAGCTCTGATCCGGAAGCTATACCTGATATTAATGCTCCTGCCTATCTGGAGGAACCTGATGATTTAAAGATTATTGAAGGAATTGGCCCTAAAATTGAACAAATTCTGAATAATGCTGGCATTGTAACCTTTGTAGCTTTGGCAGCAACCCCAGTTGAACAACTACAACAAATTCTGACAGAAGCCGGGCCGCGTTTCCTTGTTCATGATGCCAGTAGCTGGCCAAAACAGGCTCGTTTTGCTGCTGAAGGGCGTTGGGAAGAGTTAAAAACCTGGCAGGATGAACTATATAAGGGCCGCGAACGGTAAAGTAAAAAGACGGGATGGTTAATCATCCCGTCTTTTTACTTTATGACAAAAAACTTTGTACGTAGGTTTCAGGAAATCCCTGAGCCTCGGCCAGACTTCTTACCAGCATAAGATAGTCTTCTGTTGGGAGTTGACCAGAATCCTGCTTGTTGACCAGAGCATAAGTCCATGCAATATAGGTTTCGGAGCCGATATCAATGAATACTTCAAAACGATTATACAGAGCAGGATAGGCTTTGTTTGCATCCATCTCGGCAATTCGCTCAGCAGGTATTTTATAAACAAGTCCCCAGACTTCATGCTGAGTGGAAGGAAGAATATCGGCTCCTACCCGCTTACGAAGTTCAGAATAGGCCGTAAAGGTTAGTCGGTAGCCATTTAGTCGACCCGGTCCTATTAAAATCGCTTCAGGAATACTCTTTTTCATTTTTTCGGGTGACATATACGAACCGTATGAAAAATAATAAGTGGTGTTCATAGTGCTTATTAGCGAATCATGGTACAATGCCTGATAGGCGGTTGAAAATCTGAAATTCAAACAGAAAAATCTACGTTAACACGTAAATTGCCGGTTCATGTAACCACATTCTACAGGAGTATGACAGAAAGTAGCAAAGCATTTCTTTATCAATATCTCAATAATGCTTCTCCCACCGGTTTTGAATCATCGGGCCAACGTATTTGGCTGGATTATGTAAAAACGTATTGTGATGAATACTTGGTTGATACCTATGGAACGGTAGTGGGAATAATTAACCCAGGGCAACCCTATAAAGTAGTTATTGAAGCTCACTCCGACGAAATTTCATGGTTTGTCAATTACATCTCAGAAGATGGATACATCTACGTTCGCCGCAATGGTGGTTCTGATGCGGTAATTGCTCCTTCCAAACGGGTCAATATTCACACTAAAAACGGAATTGTCAAAGGCATTTTTGGCTGGCCAGCCATTCATGTACGCGATCTGGCAAAAGATACGGCTCCTAAAGTTACGGATTTAACCATTGATTGCGGAACGACCAAAAAAGAGCTGGAAGAAAAAGGCGTTCATGTTGGTTGTGTCATCACCTTTGAAGATGAATTAACCGAACTCAATGATCGCTATTTCGTCGGAAGAGCCTTAGACAACCGGGTAGGGGGTTTTATGATTGCCGAAGTAGCACGCCTGCTGAAAGACAATAACATCCAATTACCTTATACCCTGTATGTTGTCAATGCAGTTCAGGAAGAAATCGGGCTGCGTGGAGCAGAAATGATTGCTCGCCGGCTAAAGGCAGACGTGGCCATTTGTACTGACGTAACGCATGATACGCAGTCGCCCCGCTATGATAAAAAAGAACAGGGCGATCTGAAGTGTGGCGGTGGCCCAGTAGTATGCTATGGCCCAGCGGTGCAGAATAACCTGCTTGATTTTCTAATTGGGGTAGCCGAGTCAAAACAGATTGCATTCCAGCGGCAGGCGGTGAGCCGTTCTACGGGAACTGACACCGATGCATTTGCTTACGAAGGAGATGGCACAGCCGCAGCTTTGATTTCGTTACCACTAAAATACATGCATACAACCGTTGAAATGGTTCATAAAGATGACGTTGAGGCGGTTATTAAGTTGATTTACGAAACACTCTTGCAATTGCAGAGCGGGCAGGATTTCCGTTACCTGACGTAATCACTCAGAAAATAATCAGGAGGGATCTGGCCAAACCAGGTTGCTCCTGATTATTTTAGCAATTACTGGGCTACTGGTGAACTTTGGAGGAAATTTGTTGCGTTAACCAGTATCTTCCTATCGCTCTCCATGAAAAACAAATTTATCAGTCAGATCATCAGTTACTTTGTCAGAGGGCTGATTTTGTTAGCTCCTGTTTATTTTACAGGATATATCCTTTACGAGTCTTTCCTATTCATTGACGGTCTTATTCCCGTAGCAATTCAGTCAGGGCATGAATACATCAGACTATGGGGCGTAGGGCTGATCCTTATCCTGGGTATTATCCTGATTATTGGCTTCATTGGATCAACTTTTCTAGTTATTCCTGTATTTAAGGTATTTGAAGAATTAATTAGCCGCCTTCCTTTAGTACGAATTATTTATTCTTCCCTGAAAGATTTAACTTCTGCTTTTGTTGGAGACAAGAAAAAATTCAATCAGCCCGTTTTAGTTAAGATGGACTCGCACCAGGATTTATTTCGGTTGGGGTTCATGACCCAGGCTGATTTGTCAGACTGGGAATTACCCAATTCAGTTGCTGTTTATTTACCCCAGTCGTATGCCTTTGCGGGGCATTTATTTATTGTCCCCAAAGAAAACGTGAAATTATTAGATGCGAATGCCGCCGAAGTAATGAAGTTTGTAGTGTCGGGCGGAGTTACCAAACATTAGCTGTAAAGCCCAGAGAGTAAAGCGACCATTATTTTACTATTGTAGTGTTTTGAAGTCTAAACAAATGCAGAAGAAAACCTTAGCAATCTCTTTGTCTGTGAGTAGTTCAATTATTGGTTAACTTATAACCCTTAACAGCCTGATTATTGCCAATTTGAATGAGTCGTATTGCCAACATAGAGATGAAGTATTTTTTAGGAATAATCCTGTTGTTAACCGGATTAGGAACATCTGCCCAACAACCTGATACTCCTGAAGAACGGCTTTTAAAAACAGCACCTACCCAAGGCAGAGCCCTTACCTCACGGCAGTCGGTGAAATACCTGGCTATTGATTATCCTGGTGGACGCAAACGATTTTTTGCGGGGGATGATATTGTTATTAAAGTACGTGGACAGCGTGGAAAAGTACGTGATGCCATTTACGCCATTACAGATACCTCCATTGTCTTTGCAGAACTAAGTGAGATCACCAACCGGGCTGAGTTGCTTCAATATCCCCTGAAAGATGTGAAAAAAGTGTACTTTATGAAAGACAAACCATTGGTGACACAAGCGGGCTATTTATTGCCGTTGGCCGGTGCTTTGTATTTTGTGATGGATGTGTTTAGTCCGGTATGGAATAAAGAATTGAAGGGAGCTCCTATTCAGGTAACCGCTTCTACTGCTATTGTTAGTGGAGGCTTGCTTGGGCTGGGTGTGTTCTGTTATAAAAATACGCACAAGGCCCTTCGTATAGGAAATCGGAATCGCATAAAAGTGCTTCGTACGTATTAAAGGCACCTCATTTTATAAATAGATCATTCAGGAAACGAGGAAAAGCGTAATTTTGGAACCACAACATGGTTCCATTTTTTATTTCCTGTGCTGATTTGAAAAAGTTTCTTCTTCGCCACACTACTGTTCCTTTTCATACGGAAGTACTATTACCGGCTTCAAAATCGGAGTCAAATCGGGCTCAGATTTTAAATGCACTCGCTGGCGGAACCGGTAGCGTTACCAATCTTTCTGAAGCTCGTGATACCCAGACCATGCGTCGGTTACTGGCAGAAAATGGCTCAGTTGCTGACGTGCTTGACGCCGGGACCACCATGCGTTTCCTGACCGCTTATTTCGCGATTTCAGGCCAAAAGAAAGTAATGACCGGAACGGCTCGTATGCAGGAACGCCCTATTGGTATTCTGGTTGATGCCTTACGTGAATTAGGAGCGGATATTTCGTATCAGAAAAACGAAGGCTATCCGCCCTTGGAACTAAATGGATTTCATTATTCAGGCAGGCCGGAAATTAGTATGCGGGGGGACGTCAGCAGCCAGTTTATTTCAGCTATTGCGATGGTGGCGGCTACCTTACCCGAAGGGTTGACGATTAACCTCACTGGGGCATTGGGTTCGATTCCCTATATTGAAATGACACTTCAACAGATGCGTCATTTCGGAGCAAAAGTAAGTGCCGATTGGAAAGCCCGGAAAATTGTAGTGGAAGCTCAGCCGTATCATTCCGAAAACTTTGCCGTTGAGTCAGACTGGTCAGGGGCAAGCTACTGGTATAGTCTGGTGGCTTTAGGGCCTGCTGGTTCAGAAGTTGAATTACTGGGTTTGAAAGAAAACTCGCTTCAAGGGGATTCGGCTATTATTGATATTATGAAGCAGTTAGGGGTGAAAAGTGATTATACAGGTCGTGGATTTCGCCTTACACAAATTCCGACCCAGTCTGTTTTTGAGTGGGACTTTACGAACTGCCCAGACCTCGCTCAAACGATTTCAGTAATAGCAGCAGCTAAGGGTATTCCGGCGGTATTTACCGGAATTGAAAGCCTGAAAGTAAAGGAGACGGATCGGGTTCTGGCCATTCAGCAGGAGTTACGCAAGTTTGGAGCTGATTTAATTGAAACAATTCCGAATGAACGATATAGGATTAACAGTGAACAAGCCAACTGGAATCGGCCCGGAACGGAAATTGATACCTACGATGATCATCGAATGGCAATGGCCTTTGCTCCCTTAGCAATGTGTACGGATATCGTGATTGAAAATCCTGAGGTAGTTGTGAAATCGTATCCGCGTTTTTGGGAAGATTTAAGCAAAATACTCACTATTGAAGAGGAAGCAACGGCGTAGAATTAAGATTTTTCTCAAAGAAATTAAAACTCGGTATCTGGAAAGTGCCGAGTTTTTTTGTTGTTTAGAAG
>JASGGE010000121.1:0-12104 GCA_047605205.1 Siphonobacter sp. | reverse complement strand
GAAAAATAATGCCCGCGGATATTCTCACCTACGCCTACCCGGCAGGGATGGTCCTGGTGGTATTATTTGCCTTCTGGGTATCGTTTGAAATTATGATTGGCATCGTCTGGCTGGCTACGAATCAGTCGGGGCGGAATCATCTCCCTCATTTTGCTTTTCTGAGTGTCTTTTACCTGCTGAACCTGGTGTTGGCACAGTTGCATAATATGCGACTGATTAACTGGAACCTGTTATACCTAAGTCCATTCGTTGTGTTTGCTATTTCTACTTTATTAGGATTTTGGGGAATGAAAAAGCGGGAAGACCAGGAGGCCGTTTCCTGGTTGTATGTACCCCAGGGGGCTTTATTATACCTTGGGTTAAGCATTCTGTGCATTTCAATGCTGGCTTATGTGAATAGTTCTGCGAATGATTCTGCCATTGAAGCTCTGGAAGACGGCATTAATTATGTGCATATCACTGGGGGCATCCTTTTCTTTTTTTATGTCTTTTTCAATTTTGGAACCCTCATGCGAGACGGTAAACCCGTTTATCGCATTCTGTTTAAGCCGCCTTACTTTGGCCGGTTTCATATTCGTGGGTTAGCAGCCATATTAACCTTTGTGTTACTTTATTTCAATGGCTATTTTCCGTTTTATCAGGCCATTTCGGGCTATTATAATGCTCAGGGTGATTTGGCCACAGCCCGCCAGGATTACCGAATGGCTGAAACGTTGTATCAGCAAGGGGTTTCATTTGAATTTCAGAATCATAAATCAAATTATGGACTGGCTTCTCTGGCCTGGATTCAGGGAGATTTTCTGTCAGCAGCTAAGTTTTTTCGGCAGTCACTGGCTAAGCAACCTTCGCCTTATGCCTATGCCGGGCTCAGCCGAAGCCTGCAAAATGAAGACTTAGTCTTTGAATCGTTTTTTGCCATTCGGGAAGGTTTGCAGCACTTCCCGGAAAATGGAGAATTAATGAGCAATATGGCTTATCTGCAAGCAAAGGCCAATGGCTCTGACTCTGCCCTGTATTATTATGAAAAAGCCATCAAACAGGCCAGTGAACCGGGTGTGCCTGCCGCAAATTTGATGGGACTGTATCTGAAAAAAGGTGATTTTCAGAAAGCAGAAACCTATACCAGCACGTATTTGCCCGTACAGGTTAATCAGACGGCTATGAACCTGTTAACAGGTAAAAAAACAGAGGTGAATGTAGCGATTCCTGCTGATTCAGTATTAACACTTGCTCAGTTTGCCTTATTATCAAATGCCGAATGGCAAGGGATTAAAAATAGTAATTTACCCGTATCCGTAGCTACTATTTCTCGGCTGGAAAGTATGGAAGGAAATGCATCTTATTACGGAGACCTCCAATATCTCAGAGCAATGGCAGACTACTATCGGGGAAATAAGTTACATGGACTGGACTTACTTTCAGCCCGTGCAATAGCCGATACCGCAGCCACGGGAGACCGTTGGCGAAAACCCCTTTCAGCTTTTCTGGTGAGGGAAACGGCTGAAGCAAACGATTCTAAACCGCTTAGCAACTGGCAGGGAGAAAAGACTTTGCTGCGGTATCCGTTAAACCGCCAGGTATTAGCTCGTTATGTAGCTGAAGCGAATAAGAAAAAGCAGTATCAGGACGGATATCAGGCTCTGCTAGATGCCCTGCGATACGAAGAAAATGCACCAGACCTATTACAAATGTATATTCTTCAGGCTACTGAAATGGGCCTGATGAGTTACGCAGAAGATAAGCTTCGGGTTTTGCAAAAGGTTAATCCGGTGGCTTCCGAACACTTCCTGCCCGTCTATCAGCAAAAAAGGGCACTTATCGAAAAACAACAGTCCACTTTTCAATGAGTTAGTAGGTTTGAAAAAAATACAGTTCATGCGAAAATTAAGTATTCTGTTTCTGTTGGGCTGGAGTTTAAACGGACAATGCCAGGATATGGGTACCTGGGCCGATTCACTCCGTACCAGATTCAAAATACCGGCCATTGGGTATGCCGTAGTTAAAAGTGATACCCTCCTCACTTTAGACGTACGCGGTGTTCGACGAAATGATACAAATGAACCTGTTCAGGCCTATGATTATTTTCATATTGGTTCAAACACCAAAGCCATGACAGCCTATGTGGCCGCCCGTTTGGTAGCCGCCGGGTTAATCCGCTGGGACACACCTTTTTTTGAATTGTTCCCGGAAGATAAAGAAAATGCCCTGATTGATTATCGGGGTATTACACTGGAAAAGCTCCTTAGCCACCGGGCGGGTATTCCGGCTTATACCTCTGGCCTGGAGTTTATGAACCTGCCCAAGTTTACAGGTAAAGATGTTACGGAACGTCGCCGGCAGTTTGCCCGTCATATTTTCAGGCAGGTGCCCGTAAAAACCGAACCGTACGGATACTCAAATGCAGGCTATACGCTGGCATCCCTCATGCTCACCAAAGTGACTGGAAAAGCCTAGGAAACATTGATGATGGAATACCTTGCCCGACCCCTGAATGTACACATCCGTTTTGGTTTTCCTAATCATACGGACATACATCAGCCCTGGGGGCATTGGTTTGAAAATGGCAAAGTAATGCCTTTGAGCCCTACTCATTTTTACAGTTTAAGCGAGCTGATCGCTCCCGCTGGTGACGTAAGCGTTACGCTTGCCAATTATGTGCTTTTTCTTCAGGAAAATCTGAAAGCCTGGAAAGGTAAATCGAAATTCTTAACGTCAGAGGCCGTTGAATTTTTACATCGTGGAAAACCCATGTATGCCATGGGCTGGGGAAATGCTCTGCCGGGCGATCAGGCCCTAAGCTGGCACGACGGATCTGCCGGAACTTTTTACTGCCACGTTATTGTGAATAAAGAATTAGACGGTGCGGTGGTGGTCTGGACGAATGCCGGAGATATGAATTATGTAAAAGCCCTGAATCAGTTTCATCAGAAACTCGTTGATCACTATTTAAAATAAATTTCCCCATGAACATCATCGAAACGAACCATATCCAGAAACGTTATGTGATGGGGACAGAAGTGGTAGAGGCTCTGAAAAACATCACGATCTCCATACAAAAAGGAGAGTATGTAGCCTTTATGGGGCCTTCTGGTTCGGGCAAAAGTACCTTGATGAACATCGTAGGCTGCCTTGATACGCCTACTTCAGGTTCATATATTCTGAATGGTCAGGATGTGAGTAGAATGGGCGAGAATGAATTGGCCGAAGTTCGCAATAAGGAAATTGGTTTTGTATTTCAAACCTTTAACCTGTTACCTCGCCAAACGGCTCTGGAAAATGTAGCATTACCGCTGATCTACGCAGGGTATTCCAAAGCAGATCGGACTGAGAAAGCCATGCAGACACTCAAAGGAGTAGGCCTGGAAAATCGGGCTCATCACCGACCCAATGAGCTTTCGGGCGGGCAGCGACAACGCGTAGCCATAGCCCGGGCTTTGGTGAATGATCCCTCTATTTTGCTGGCCGATGAACCTACCGGTAACCTCGATACAAAAACCAGCTACGAAATCATGGATTTGTTTGATCAGCTTTATTCAAAAGGCAATACCATTGTGATGGTGACACACGAAGAAGACATTGCTCAGTATTCGCACCGGATCATACGCCTGCGGGATGGCTTTATCGAAAGTGATCGAATTAACGAGGATGTCCGTAAGCCCGAACTCTTATAAATTACTGCTTTTGTTTACTGCTTTTTTGACTGGACAGACTAATCGTTAAGACGGATGTTCCATAGCATACGGATAAAAATCAGACCGTAAAAGTATCAAGCGAATGAAAAATTGGCTGCGAACAGAAGAATTAATTCAATTTCTGGCATCTATTGTTCTGTTTAGTCAGATGGATTTTAGCTGGTGGGTTTTCCCTGCCTTGATCCTGTTACCAGACCTGAGTATGGTAGGCTATATAGTTTCGCCTAAAATAGGGGCTATCGTTTATAACCTTGGTCACCATAAAGGGCTTGCTGTTTTAATTGGGTTAACTGGCTGGTACATCAGGAACAATTATTTAGAACTAGCGGGTTTAATTCTCTTTGCCCATTCTGCTCTTGATCGTACCTTGGGGTACGGGTTAAAATTTCCTGACGATTTTAAGCATACCCATTTAGGCGAGTTATAAAAAAAGCAGTCAATGAATTGCTCACCGACTGCCTTCGTAACGAAAACGGTTACTTAGTTTACCCCAATTAGCTCCACTTCAAAAATCAGATCCTGGCCAGCCAGTGGATGATTGGCATCCACTGAAATAGTAGTATCACTTACTTCTGTAACGGTTACCGGGATGGTTTGCCCTTCTCCGTCAGCGTGCATATTCAGTTGCATACCTACTTCAAACGGAATATCCTGAGGTAAATCACTGCGGTTAAACTGGAATACCAGATTTTCGTCGGCTGGACCATACGCTTCAGTAACAGGAATATCAATTACTTTTTTTTCTCCAACTGTCATTCCGGTAATGCCCGAATCAAATCCGGCAATAACCATTCCGCTTCCCAGGGTAAACTCCAAAGGCTCGCGACCTTCTGATGAATCGAAGACTACACCGTTTGTTAGTTTGCCAGTATAGTGAACACGAACCTTATCTCCTGCATTTGCTTGCATAACGCTTGATTTTTAGATGCTTCTAATGATTGATAATCAGAGAATAATAAGGATACTCTGATTATACCAGTGATTAAGGGTCATTCCTTAATCGCGGTCAAAAGTAGCCTTAAATTTCCATTCTGGCGTTTCTTTTCCTCCTTATTCTTGACCTGACGCAGATGAAAGAACTCAAATCGGTATCTCTTCTGTCTTTTACTAACGGAGTGTTTGTTACCTTCAGAGCAGCCTGCAAATCTGCCAGATAAAGAAAAAAAAGGGTGGTGCGTGCATACACGCACCACCCTTTTTGAGAGATTTTATACTTCAAAGATTACTGCTTTTTCAGACCTAGTTCCAGCAGGCGTTCTTCCAGGAATTCGCCGGCGGTCATGTCGATATAGAGTTTCGGATGATTCGTATCGATACAACTTTTGAGTGAAGTTAAATCCATCTCGGCCCGTGGGTGCATGAAAAATGGAATGGAGAAACGTGAGGTATTCATTTTCTCACGTGGTGGGTTAACCACCCGGTGAATCGTTGACTTGAGTTTATGATTCGTCAGGCGATCCAGCATGTCTCCTACGTTGACAATAATCTGGTCGGGTAAGGCGGTAATCCCAATCCAGTGCCCATCCCGGCGAAGCACTTCCAATCCTTCAGCACTAGCTCCCATCAAGAGCGTAATCAGGTTAATATCCCCATGAGCGGCTGCCCGAACGGCTCCTGCTTCAACTTTATCAGGATCGAGTGGGAAGTAATGCAAGGCTCGCAGAATGCTATTGCCATGCTTTACTTTATCTTCAAAGTAATCTTCGGGTAAATCCAGGTAAAGGGCAATGGCTCTTAATAGGGTTTTTCCGGTTTGTTCAAAGGTGCGGTATGTTTCAAGGGTATTTTGCTCAAAGTCTGGTTGTTCAGCAGGGAATACATTTCGCGGATAGCCCTCCCATACCGGGTCGCCATCGGGTGTAATAGGGTGAGGCTGGCCAACGTGATAAAATTCTTTTAAGTCGGCTACGTTAAAGCCTTTTGCCGTTTCTTTGCCTTTGCCCACGTATCCGCGTTGACCTGCTATCCCGGGAATTTCAAATTGCTTTTTATACTCTTCAGCAGTAAAGAAAAAATCTTTTACCGAAGCATAAAGTTTTTCCTGTAATTCGGGGGTTAAGCCGTGATTTTTGATGGCTACAAACCCAATGTTGTTAAAAGCAGCTCCCAGATCAGCCACAAACTTAGCTTTACGTTCAGGATCTCCTGAAGTAAAATCGGCCAGATCAAGTGAGGGGATTTCGTCTAAAAGGTTATCGGATTCTGCCATAGTAGGTAAATTTTTTTTGCAAAAGTAAACGAGTTTAGGCTAATCTGGTTTCGGGTTCAGGATGGATTTCGGCGGGTAAATTTCCAGGAATGACCATTTATGATAAGCATCTTTCTGATTAAGTAAGCAATTGATATGCCAAAAGAAGTACTGAAAAGCTGACCCGGATTATTTTCTCGTATTTTTGGTTACATTCATTCGTTACTTATCGATGCAGCCAAAGCCGTTAACCCACTTGTGACGGCTACGAAGTTATTCATAGCCAAAGCCCTTCCGGATTAATCCGGAAGGGCTTTGGCTATGTTTTATCAAATGAAAATAGATATCGTTGATTGATTTATAAGATTCCTCCACCTAGTATCAGGCGAAGCATAGCTACTGCCAATACAATCAGGTTAAGCGTACGGCCTGTTTTAATGCTTGAAAAAGTACCAATTACCAGCCCAATAAAGGCGATGGGGATAGCCGCCCAGTTTACAATTCCAACAAAAGGAAATAGCCCAACCAGTGCAATAATGAAAGCAATAATACCGATGAGAATGGAAATGATATTAAGCATGGCGTTTGTTTTATTGGCTTCTATGTGAAAGACTGAAACAAAGTGAGTCATTTTCAGGTATTCTTTAAAAAGGCTTTCCATGATCGGACAAGAACCCTGATTATCGAGCAAAAAAAAGGAGGAGATTTTAGTTGACAGGGGTAGGGCCTCTGTAATTGTATCGTAGAAGGGAGTGAAAACATAAAAGCTGGTTTCGTTCAACGAAACCAGCTTTTATGTTGAAAACCGAACCAATCTTATTTCAGAGCGTCTGCATAATTCTTAGCAGCGGCATCCCAGTTTACTACATCCCAGTAAGCTTTTATATAATCGGGGCGTTTGTTTTGATACTTCAGGTAATAAGCATGTTCCCATACGTCCAGACCAATGATTGGTGTACCCGGAGCTTCTGCCAGAGCCATTAAGGGGTTATCCTGGTTGGGTGTAGAAACAACCGCTAATTTTTTCTCTGGGGTTACGATTAACCAGGCCCAGCCGGAGCCAAAACGGCCTGTAGCAGCCTTTGTAAATTCTTCAGTGAAATTTTCATAACTACCAAATGACTTCGTAATGGCATCTGCTAATTCCCCTGAGGGTTTACCACCACGTTTCGGGCCAATGGTGTTCCAGAAAAATGTGTGATTCCAGTGGCCGCCTGCATTATTACGAATGGCGGGGGCGGTCTCTTTATTAATTTTTTTAACCAGCTGATAAATAGTCAATGAGGCTTCTGGTTTGCCATCTACCGCTTTGTTGAGATTATCAACATAAGCTTTATGGTGCTTGCCATAATGAATTTCCATGGTCATTTTATCGATACTAGGCTCGAGGGCATCAAATGCATAAGGTAGGGGAGCCTGAGTAAACTGAGCAGAAACCTGAGAGGCCGCAGCGACTAATCCGGCAAGTAAAAGAGATTTGAGTTTCATGGTTAAAAAATAGTTTCGAAGGATAATGACTTAACGGCAAAAATACCTGTGCCACGCAAGGTCATAAGGAATTTTTCAAGAAACAAGAAAAAATCAAGTTGATTGCTCCTTAGGTTTTATCCTTCGGATAAACTATTCGTAACTAATACGTCCTATGATACTACGCCCCAGTGTAATTTCATCCGCATATTCCAGATCTCCACCAATCGGGATGCCCCGGGCGATAGTCGTGATTTTAATAGAATACTGACGAAGACGTTTCGTTAGGTAAAAAGAAGTAGTATCCCCCTGCATGGTTGGGCTTAGTGCCAAAATTATTTCACGTACTTCCTGAGCAGTGTTTGCGATACGTTCTAATAATGATTCAACCTGTAGCTCATTGGGGCCAACACCTTCCAATGGATTAATCAAGCCACCCAACACATGATACAAGCCCCGAAACTGCCCCGTATTTTCAATGGCCAGTACGTCACGTGTATCTTCAACGACACAAATCAGGCTGGCGTCCCGGCGTGGATTAGAGCAAATCAGGCATAATTCCTGATCGGAAATGTTATGGCATTGCTGGCAATACCGGGTTTGAGTACGCATATTCAGCAGAGCATCAGCCAGTTGGGCGGTTTGCTGCTCATCTCGTTTAAGTAGATGCAAAGCAAGTCGCAGGGCTGTTTTTTTTCCGATGCCTGGTAACTTACTGATTTCCTCAACGGCGTCTTCGATAAGTTTAGAAGGGTAATTCAAGTTGGGCTCTGGCTTTATAAAAAATATAAACTAAAGAATCTCAGCACTGATGCCGCGATTGCAAATGGCGTTACGCATTGGGGCAAGTTCATCAAAATCACCTTTTTTAACAGAACATTTTCCTTTGAAGTGAATAAGAATTGTGCATTGTTCTGCCTGTTCAGGTGTATGACCACAAACATCGATTAGCGTTTCAATCACCCAATCGAATGTATTTACATCATCATTAAAAACAACTAAATCGTGCTCTTCTTTTTCTTCGACCAGTTCGAGTACTTCCTGTTCTTCCCACGGTTTAGTTAAGGTGTTCAATACCATTGCTTTCCTGAATCGTTTAATCTGATTTGTGAGAACAAATTTAACTTATATAACCAGCATCGCCAACCATAGGTTCAGAGAAGTTTCAATTTACTGAATATTAGGAAAAAGCAGTTTTTCATGTTCTTAATCCTTAGGTTTGTAGAAGGATTCGGGCAAAAAGACGAATCTTGTTCTTAATAAATTGTATCGTCCCTCATCAACACTGTTGTTTTGTTCATGAATGCCTACCTGGCTTTATTTATTCTGCTCGGATACTTTGCCGTTCTAGTAGCCGTTTCATTCTATACGTCACGCGGAGCAGACACTACTACCTTTTTTACTGCTAACAAGCAGTCTCCCTGGTATTTGGTTGCCTTTGGAATGATCGGCACATCTCTTTCAGGGGTAACGTTTATTTCTGTTCCCGGGAATGTGAGTAATAGTCAGTTTACCTATTTTCAGGTTATTCTGGGGTATCTGGTTGGTTATTTCGTGATTGCCACGGTATTGATGCCTATGTATTACCGCCTGAATCTGATTTCGATTTATACCTATCTCGAAAAACGATTTGGATTCTGGTCCTATAAAACCGGAGCAGGTTTTTTTCTGCTTTCTCGAACGGTTGGCTCCGCCGGACGCATGTTTATCGCAGTCGAAGTCTTGCAGTTAGCTATTTTTGACCGCTTCGGTATCCCGTTTGAAGGTACGGTTTTGCTCGCCATCGTTCTGATCTGGATTTATACGTTTAAGGGTGGGGTGAAGACTATCATCATTACGGATACCTTACAGACTTTCTTTTTGGTAACGGCTGTTTTTCTAACCGTTTTTCTAATTGCCCGGCAATTGCATTTAGGATTTGGCGAACTCTGGACTACTGTCCAGTCTTCTGACTATTCTAAAATTTTTGTGTGGGATTGGGCTCCTAACAATAATTTTTTCAAAGACTTTATTTCAGGAGCCTTTATTTCCATCGTAATGACGGGCCTCGACCAGGATTTGATGCAAAAAAACCTGACCTGCAAAAACATTGGCGAAGCCCAGAAAAATATGCTCTGGTTCTGTGTGGTGCTGGTCATTGTAAACTTTGCCTTTCTGAATCTGGGGGCTTTACTGCTGATCTACTCAGAACAGATGGGTATTGGGTTACCTGCTAAGTCAGATGATCTGTATCCAATGCTGGCATTAGGCAATCATTTTGGTTTGATTGCTGCCGTAACCTTTTTGCTGGGAATTACAGCCGCAACCTATGCCAGCTCAGACTCGGCATTAACAGCCCTGACAACTTCGTTTTGCATTGATTTTCTAAACATTGAAAAGTATCCCGAAGCCAAACGCCAGCGTATGAAAACGGTAGTGCACCTCATGTTTTCAGTGCTATTCCTCATTGTGATTATTCTCTTTAAGAAACTGAATAACCAGTCGATGATTCGTACCATTTTTGATCTGGCTGGCTATACTTATGGGCCTTTGCTAGGGCTGTATGCGTTCGGTTTATATACCAAATGGTCCGTTAAAGATCGATTTGTTCCGGTTCTATGTCTGATTTCTCCTCTATTGACGTATTATCTGGTGAACCACTCTCCGCAATGGTTTGGATATACGTTCGGCTTTGAAAAATTACTTTTGAATGGTTTATTAACCTTTTCAGGTTTAATGATTTTGCGGACTAAAACAATGTTAAGCGTTAATTGATTTTGATTTCTTACAAGGAAACATATACCTTCGAAACGAAAAACGCTGCCTCTTTATTCATGCTTTCATAGGCTACTTTTTACTCCAAACCGGGAAAAAGTAGCCTGTTTTTTGAAATTCTAGTGGCCTTCGGTAAGCTTGGCGATACGGCACTTTTGTTTTCCTTAATCACTGAATAACAGTTTCTTGTAAGAATTTTAGCCGCAGATAATACGATCATTATTGATGAACTATATGTTTAAAAAGCTCTGTTGACTTTTTGTACTGTGTCTTTGCAGATATACCTTCACTCCTCTTACTCAGACTCCGAATTTATGGACATTACCGTACAGATTGTACAGTTGGGTTGATACACTGAGCAGCAGTTGGTCAGTTTGCCGTAAAGCGGGCCCAAAATGATGGCTCAGGTTTGTAAATTTTAAACGTGACCTCCTGAGAAAGAATTCTCTGGGACTTATTCCATGAAAGCTCTCTTCTATTTGGGAATGGCAGGCCTATTCCTTTTTGAATTATTGAGTGTTTACCTGATTATGCCCATGCCAGGAAGTCAGGAGCTAGATAGTGTCGATTTCGCTTATTTTCTGTACCAGTGGCGATGGGTATTCCGGCTGGCATTTGCCGGAATAGCTTTGGCTGGGCTGGTTGGCATTATCCGGAAGCCTCATCGTTGGATACCCTTAATGTTAACTCTCCTGATTCCAGCAGCCCTAATCGCATATATTCATTTCAGGTTATCGGCTGATCAGATGTTTCATCAGCCTGATCAGGTGAAGCTAGTTCCTCAGCATGAAAATAAAGTTGCCCTGAATCGCCTGGTTGTGGGGATTACACTGGGAAAAGAATCAAGAGCTTACCCCATTCAATACCTGGCTTATCATCATCAGGTTCGTGACACCATAGGAGCCACTCTTCTAATGGTAACGTATTGTTCAGTGTGCCGTACCGGTCGGGTTTATGCTGCTCAGGTAGATGGTGAACCTGCTACTTTTCGTCTGGTTGGAATGACGCATTATAATGCTCTTTTTGAAGACGAACATACGGGAAACTGGTGGCAGCAATCAAGTGGTGAAGCCATTGAAGGCCCGAAAAAAGGGGCATATCTCGTAGCTATACCGAGTGAGCAAATGACCTTGAAGCAATGGTTGGCTCTGCATCCAGCTAGTTTGATTTTACAGGGAGACCCCGTATATGATCCAAAATATCGTAAGGATTTAGCTTACGAAGAAGGTACGTCACGCGATGCACTAACCGGTACGGATTCTACCTCCTGGAAAAATAAATCCTGGATAGTGGGTATTACGTCAGGTATAACCTCTAAAGCATATGATTGGAACCGGCTAAAACGTGAGCGAATTATAAACGATATGATTGGAAACACACCAGTTGTATTGGTGCTAGCGAGAGATAATGCCAGTTTTGTTGCCTACCAACGCCCTGATCGTAACGCCACATTTAGGGTTCAGAATGATTCACTTGTCAGTAATGGAATTACTTACGATTTGGCCGGTCGCTCTGTAAAAGGTCGTCTTCGGGCATTACCCGCCAGTCAGGAGTTTTGGCATAGCTGGCGTACAATCCATCCTAAAACACAACTTTACTAAAACAGATTCTTTATTCATGAAATCAGCTTTACTTAGTGTATTTCTATTTTTAATTTCAAATTGCCTGATGGCTCAAACCATGTTAATTGGGCATATTCAGCAGAACGACGGTTTGCCGGTTAACGGAGCAGTTGTCCGCGTAGAAGGGCATGCATACAATGCTCAGAGTGATATTAACGGAATGTTTCGTTTGCCCCTTAGCGTAGGTACTTACACGCTCCGTATATCACATGTGGGCTTTCGTACCCTTCAGCAAACGGTTGTTGTGGAATCGGTAAAATCCAGGACAGTAACCTTTATACTACAGGAAGGAGTTGAGACACTGGAAGAAATTGCCGTTCGTGAGAAGTATGATCGTAGTATGAAAGCCATGCCTGAAGTGAGCGGAACGTATTTGTTGAG
>JASGGE010000120.1:0-12152 GCA_047605205.1 Siphonobacter sp. | reverse complement strand
ACTCGGATTGGCCATAAATGGTAACTATTTCCTGCTCGGTAAGGATTTCGGTTTTTGTGTACCACGTAAGGAGGCCCAGAAAAGTAATAACGGAGATTAGAAGATATTTTATAATTTATTTCTCAGTTATGCCGTTATGAACTTAAATATTAAAAGAAGAGCTTCCTTTTAATATTTAAGTTCATTTTAGTATAAGTATCCTCATAATTTTTCCACATCCAAAAAGAAACCAAAATTAGTAGAAAGATAAGAGGCCATATAAACAGGCTACTTAAATATGAAAAAACAAATATTATGGAAAACACAAGAAAAATAGATAAGATATTTGATGCTATTGGGACAAGTGGCTTCATGCTAAAAACACTATCGGGAAGTTTTCCGCCGTTGTTGGTGTTTAGCCGAGTGTCACCAACAACGGCGGAAAAGGCAATGAGCCCGATTGAATATCGAGCTCATTACTTTCCAACTACATTCTAAATCCGACCAACTTTTGGGGGTTAGTCCAATTGGTCGGGCTTCTTTCTTTGATGAATGAGTGTCTTAATTTTCAGCCTTGGCTTTTAATTCAGCGGCGTAGCGTTCATCCGTAAAAATATGAGTTTCCCGCTTGCGTAATGCCCACCAGATACCCATAAAACCAAATAACAGGGCTGGAATACTTAAAATTTGCCCCAGATTAAAGCTCATCTGTGATTCAAAAGCTACCTGATTTTCCTTCATAAATTCATACAAGAACCGCAACGTGAAAATATATACCATCGCAATACCTGTGATTGTGCCTTGAGGTAGATTGGTTTTAAACCGACGCCAGAGAGCAAATAGGAAGACAAACAGCACCAGACAGGACAAGGCCTCATACAACTGAGCTGGGTGCCGGGGAACCTGGGCGAACTCGGTATTATTCATAAACAGAAATGCCCAGGGAACATCTGTTGGTTTGCCCACAATCTCGGAGTTCATGAGGTTCCCCATCCGAATGAAAAAACCCGCCAAAGCAATGGTAATGACAATGCGGTCGGCAATCCAGAAAAAACGGATGTGTTTATTACGGGAGAAGAGGTACAAGCCCACAATAATTCCAATGGTGGCTCCGTGACTGGCTAGCCCAGCATAGGGCGGCAAAATCATTTCAGTAAACCACTTTACCGGATCGGCAAAGAGGAGCGGATATTCATAAAAAAGGTAATGTCCTACGCGTGCCCCAATTACCGTTGAGATGACCATGTATAGGGTAATACTGTCAACTAATTCTTCTTTGAGGCCTTCCGAGCGAAAAATATGAAGCATAATTCGCTGCCCTACCAGGAAACCCATCGCGAATAACAGGCCATACCACCGGACGGAAAAGCTGCCGATATGGAAAATTTCAGGATTAACATCCCAAATAATGTAGTGTAACATGAAAGGTATCCAACGTTTAGTAAGGAGGGAATTGCTGAGTCATGCCGGACTCACTCCCTGAACAACCCATTCCAGAGGGTAAAAATAGAGGGTATTTTCGACGATATGCTTGAAATGTACTTTTTTTAACGATAGATCACAATGTTTCGGCTTACTCGCCCCAGGCTAGTACTTTCGACTCGAACTACATAAAGGCCTCCCGGTAAACTGCTTACGTCGAAGTAGTATTCAGTAGAATTGATGGCCTTGGCATTTCCTAACGATTGCCCGGTTAAGGTATACAGACGTACTGTTGCTGCCGATTGGGTTTGAACAGTAAGATGCTGATTCGTTGGATTGGGATAAATCAATAAAGCCTCAGTGTTTGCGTCGGGGGTACGTTTTTCTGATTCATTTTTAAGTAACAGTAAGCCTCCCGTATTGGTGCCAATCACCAAATCAGGCAAGCCATCATCGTCGAGATCAGCCGCACCCAGACTTGGGTTGGAACTGAGCTGTAATTTGGTGATGTAATCGGCAGGTTGCTGAATTAGGGCAGTATCCGAAACAAAACCAGTGGATGACTGATGTAAAAAATCGTCAAATATTTTCATCGAGCCGTCTGAATAAGCGGTTAAGAGTTCAGGTTTTTCATCGCCATTTACATCAGCAATTAACACGGCGGAGCCATAGTTCTGGTAATTATTAGCAAGCCCACCGTAACTATCCGTACTTAAAGTATAGGCGGGAGCTGCATTCGTTCCGGTGTTACGATGAAACTCCAGTCCGCCATAATAAGTGCTTACCAGGGCATCGACCTTGCCGTCTGAATCAAGGTCATAAAAGGTAATGTTATCGCTTGCATCAAACCCTGTGGGCAAGGGTAATGAAGTTAATTCAGAAACATTAAGCTGAAAAGCACTTCCTTTAGAGCCACGATTCGGGATATAGCGAATAATGGTAGTTCCTGCTGCATTTTCGGCAGCAAACCCTAAATCTGCTACGCTGTCACCGGTAATATCCGTTAAGAAAATACGAAAATTAATAACAAGTGATCCTTCTGTTGATAATAATGTAGAAGAAATATCCTGATAATCAGTTGTTTCTAGTGTAAAACTGGCTTTCTGGGGAGTGCCATTATTCCTGAATAAAGCAATACCCCCTCGATAATCAGAGTCGGAACGAATGCCGGCATAGCCAACCAGCAGGTCGGCATCGCCATCGCCATCAATATCTGCCAAAGCGGTTGTTGTATTTTCACCCAAATCAACCATATCTTCCTGCAGGAAATTTTTCTGGCGATAGGTTAGGTCAGGTAAAGCAGTCGTTCCGGTGTTTTCATATAACCAGATGCTCTCCCGAAAATCATTTAATTTAGTCTCATCATTGGCATATACGTTTGGAGCTGCCAGTAAGTCAGGTTTTCCATCAAAGGTTACGTCCTCACTGAATATGGCCGGAAATACGTGAATATCAATAGGCTGAGTAGTGGGGAATAAATAATTAGCCTGAGTGAATGTAGCTTTTGTTTTTGTTCCGGCATTGGGCAAGTAGGCTACATTAGTCGCCAGGACATAGCTGTAGAATAAATCGGTGAGCCCGTCGCCGTTATAATCCCAGAGTAACATACTGTTTCCGGCGTGCAGAGTTCTTCCGCCCGAAGAAATAGAATTGGTTTTGGCCGGACAGTCGCTTACACCCGTGTCGCAGTCGACATTAAAACAGGCATCATCATATAGTTCTTTGGTGAAGTTTCCCCAGCAATACCCAATCTTCTGAAATACCAGGCCAGGGCTACCGGTATTTTCCATACTCATATTTTGGTGATATTCAGCGAAGTTTCCGGAGGAATCGAAAATAACAATGTCCAGATCGCCATCCCCGTCAACATCTGCAATACCGGGTATATCGGTAGCAGGCACCTGCATATTTACCTGCCCGGAAAATCCCTCAGTGTATAAAGGATTGGCAACCTGAACCCATGAAAAACCTCCGGCACTATTCGCTATGTTATGAAATACTTTGATACCTGCGGGTGTACGTGCAAAGAGGTCTTTCCGGCCATCTTTATCATAATCCCGGAGTAACATCCAGCTATCAATAGCCGGGAAATAAGCCTGATAGGTTGGCTCATATGTCCAGCCGTAGGTGCCGTCCGGCTGGCGAGTAGCCAGAAAGGTGAAAATTTTGGCGGCCGTCCGGTCAAGTACTACCAAGTCTTCAAGTGTGTCGGCGTTGAGATACATTTTTGAAAACTGCGGAGCGTTCAATCCACCGGCCCAGGCATTCGGTAATACTTTGTTATTCACACTTACCTGAGCAGTAGTGTCAAAACTAAAAGAAAAAGACTGAGCCCTCGCAGTGAGGCAGAAGAGCATCAGCCATCCAAACAGATAAAGTTTTTTCATTGCATCTTTGTCGCGTTAGTTTCACAACGTCGAAAAACAATTTTTTAGTTTAGGGCGGTTTTACCGCTTTCACTAGCAGAACCAGTGTTTCTGTTAAGCAAAACCCGATATTTTCGTATGCTTTCTATTTCCGAACTTCATCAAACCTATCTGACGTGCAGCAGCGTATCCATTGATACCCGCAAAATTGAGCCCGGAGCCCTGTTTTTCGCCTTAAAAGGAGAGCGTTTCGATGCCAATATGTTCGCATTGAAGGCATTGGAAGCAGGGGCTGCTTATGTAGTGATGGATAATCCTGATTATGCCACAGACGATCGTTGTCTACTCGTACCTGATACGCTAAAAACAATGCAGGCGTTGGCCTTATATCATCGTCGTACACTTACTTATCCGATTATTGGTATTGGCGGATCGAATGGTAAAACCACTACAAAAGAACTGGTTTATCGGGTACTTTCTCAGAAATATCGAACATTTGCTACTCTAGGTAACTACAATAATTACATTGGTGTACCACTTACCATTCTTTCTTTACCAATTGCTTCCCAGCTGGCAATCATTGAGTTAGGGGCAAATCGACAAGGGGATATTCAGGAATTGGTAGAAATTTGTGAGCCAACTCATGGATTAATCACCAACATTGGCAAGTCTCATTTAGAGGGTTTTGGTGGTTTGGAAGGGGTACGGAAAGGTGAAGGCGAACTTTATGATTTTCTGATTAAATCGGGCGGAGAAATTTTTGTGAATAGCGAGGACGAAACCCTGATGGATATGCTTCAGGAACGAAAAGCCGATTTCGCCAAAGTAAGAACCTATCGGCAGGACGCCCAATTACTGTCAACCAACCCGAACGTGGTGTATCAGGTAAGCGATAAAACGATTCAAACGCATTTAATGGGCGACTATAACTTCATTAACATGCGGGCAGCAATGACATTAGGAACGTATTTTGGCGTAACAGAGCAGGATATTCACGATGGAATTAGTAGTTATGTAGCCGAGAATAATCGTTCCCAGATTATGCAGAAAGGGAGTAATACAATCTGGCTGGATGCGTATAATGCGAATCCAAGTTCGATGGGGGCAGCATTGAAGAATTTTGAGGCTCTTGACGCCGAAAGAAAAATGGTGATTCTGGGGGATATGTTCGAATTGGGAGAGGAAGGCCCCTATGAGCATGAACTCATGGGGAAACTTATTTCAGAATGCCACTTTGATTATGTGTTGCTGGCTGGCCCGTTAATGCAGAACGCCCTTAAATACCTTCCACGAGCCTATTATTTCCCGGATAAATTTGGATTACACGTTTGGCTGGAAGAACACCCCATGACTAATACAGCCATTCTGATCAAAGGTTCGCGGGGAATGAGCCTGGAAAGCACACTTGGAATGATTAAGGGGTAAAGGAAGCGAATTTTCAATATAGAGATGCGATCAATCAACATCGCTACAAAGCTTTTCAAAGAGAATAACCCGCATATATAACAACCCATACGCTGACTAGATTAGACATTAAAAGCTATTTACACATGGAAATAGCTTCAAAAATGTCCATACCTTCGCACGTTTTTCTTTTCAATTTTAATATCTGGACACAACGCCGACTCCAATCCGGCATCGTTTCGTGCAACATGACAACGATTCAAAAACCTGACATTCGCAGCCTTCTTCAAAAACGTATTCTTATCCTTGATGGAGCTATGGGTACGATGATCCAACGTTACAAACTGGAAGAAGAAGATTATCGAGGTACCCGCTTTGCTGACTGGCCTCATCCCCTCAAAGGAAATAATGACTTGCTCGTTCTGACTCGTCCTGACATTATTAAAACCATCCACGCCGAATACTTCGATGCGGGGGCTGATATTGTTGAAACTAACTCATTTTCAGGTACCTGGATTGCCATGGCTGACTATGGAATGGAGGAATTAGTGTATGAGCTTAATTACGAGTCAGCACGGATTGCCCGTGAAGTAGCTGATGATTTTACGGCCCGTAATCCTGAAAAACCTCGTTATGTAGCAGGGTCGATGGGGCCAACTAACCGAACCGCCAGCCTTTCACCGGACGTTAATAATCCTGGTTATCGGGCTATCACTTTCGATCAGCTGGTTAATGCTTATTACGAACAGACCAAGGCTTTGGTAGAGGGCGGAAGTGATATCCTCCTGGTAGAAACCATTTTTGATACCCTGAATGCCAAAGCAGCCCTTTTTGCCATTGACCGGTATTTTCAGGACGTTACCGAAGGTAAATTACCCTGGCCAGAGCATATTCCGCAGGCAACGAAGCTGGAAGTGCCAATCATGGTTTCAGGAACTATTACTGATGCTTCTGGCCGGACTTTATCGGGACAAACGACGGAAGCCTTCCTGACCTCGGTTTCACATTTGCCCTTACTTTCCGTAGGCCTGAACTGTGCATTAGGAGCCGACTTAATGCGGCCTTATGTACAAACGCTCGCGAATAAATCCCCTTTCTTTACCTCGGCTCACCCAAATGCGGGTCTGCCGAACGAAATGGGAGAATACGATGAAACGCCCGAACAAATGGGCGAAACCATCAACGGATTCTTAAAAGACGGGTTAATCAATATTATTGGGGGATGTTGCGGAACCACACCCGGGCATATTCGCAAGATTGCTGAGATCGCGGCGACACATTTGCCACGGCCTATCCCTCAGGACGAACCCGTACTCAAACTTTCAGGTCTGGAACCCATTGAGGTAACAAAAGAAAAAGTTCTTTTCCTGAACATTGGAGAACGTTGTAACGTAACCGGCTCGAAGAAATTTGCTCGTTTAATTCGTGAAAATAAATACGATGAAGCCCTGAGTATTGCTCGTGAGCAGGTTGAATCAGGAGCTCAGGTTATTGATGTAAACATGGATGAAGGTATGATTGATGGTGTTGCTGCCATGACTACCTTCATGAATTTACTTGCTGCCGAACCGGATATTGCCCGGGTGCCCATCATGGTCGATTCGTCCAAATGGGAAGTAATCGAGGCGGGCTTGAAATGTGTGCAGGGAAAAGCCATCGTGAACTCCATTTCCTTAAAAGAAGGGGAGGCTAAATTTAAAGAATCAGCCCGGACTGTTAAGCGTTACGGAGCGGCTGCAGTAGTGATGGCTTTTGATGAAAAAGGTCAGGCAGATAACTACGAACGCCGGATTGAAATTTGTGAACGAGCCTATCGTATTCTGGTGGATGAAGTAGGTTTTCCGGCGGAAGACATCATCTTCGACCCTAACATTCTGACCGTTGCCACGGGTATCGAAGAACATAATAACTATGCCGTTGACTTCATAAACGCTACTCGCTGGATTAAAGAAAACCTACCTTATGCCAAAGTTTCGGGAGGGGTTTCAAACGTATCATTTAGTTTTCGTGGGAATGAACCCGTCCGGGAGGCCATTCACTCGGTATTCTTATTTCATGCCATTAAAGCCGGTATGGACATGGGAATTGTAAATGCTGGGCAGCTTACTATTTACGATGAAATTCCTAAAGATTTTCTGGAACTGGTTGAAGATGTCATCCTAAACCGTCGCCCGGATGCTACTGAGCGATTGGTAAGCTTCGCCGAAACGGTAAAATCAAAGGGGAAAACCGAAACGGGCCCCGACAATACCTGGCGTCAGTTGCCCGTAAATGAGCGGTTAACACATGCTCTGGTAAAAGGAATTGCCGATTATATTGACGAAGACGTTGAAGAATGCCGCCATCAGTTTGAACGCCCAATTGAGGTTATCGAAGGACCTTTGATGGATGGTATGAACGTAGTGGGTGATTTATTTGGTGAAGGGAAAATGTTTCTTCCTCAGGTAGTGAAATCCGCTCGGGTAATGAAAAAAGCAGTAGCCTATTTGCAGCCCTTTATCGAAGAAAGCAAGCAGGCGGGTTCAACGGCTGGCCGAATTTTGCTGGCTACTGTAAAGGGTGATGTGCATGATATTGGAAAGAATATTGTGGGGGTTGTACTGGGCTGTAACAATTACGAAATCATTGACCTGGGGGTAATGGTGCCGACGGAGAAAATTCTGGAAGCTGCCAAGACTAATAACGTTGATATTATCGGATTATCGGGATTAATTACGCCTAGTCTGGACGAAATGGTTGGCGTGGCTAAAGAAATGGAGCGGCAGGGCTTTAAGCTTCCTTTATTAATTGGTGGAGCAACTACCTCACGTATTCATACGGCGGTAAAGATTGATCCTCAGTATTCGGGTCCGGTGATTCACGTGTTGGATGCGTCGCGGTCGGTGCCGGTAGCAGGTAGATTAACCCAAAGTGAGCAATCACAGTCGGAAATTCACTCGGAAATAAAGCAGCTATATGCCAAGCTTCGCGATGATCACGCCAAGCGGAAATCAGACAAAAATTTTGTTTCCATCGAAACGGCTCGTGAGAATAAGGTAAAAATTGACTGGTCGAATTTCAAATCATATAAGCCAGCTTTTCTGGGAACTAGAGTTTTTGAGGATTATTCGTTAGCCGAAATTGCCCGGTATATCGACTGGACGCCTTTTTTTCAGACCTGGCAATTACACGGTAAATATCCGGCCATTCTGGAAGATAAAGTAGTTGGTGCAGAAGCTCGCAAACTGTTTGAAGATGCCAATAATCTTCTGCTCGAAATTATTCATGATAAATCATTACAGGCCAAAGCGGTAATTGGTTTCTGGCCTGCAAACAGCCACGGAGACGATATTATTCTGCATCAGTTTGAAGAAGTACGTAAGGAAGTAAGTTGCGAACGCCACGGCTCGCACGTTCATCTGGAATACAAAGTCAGTCGCTCGTCGATTGACGGTAAACCTGATGAAACAGAGTTAGTGTCTTCATTAGCTACGTTGCATCATTTACGTCAGCAAAGCCTGAAGGCAGCTAATTTACCTAATTACTGCCTGTCGGATTTTGTGGCTCCGCAGGAAACAGCTCATTCTGATTATTTGGGAGGGTTTGCCGTAACGGCTGGTATAGGTATTGAAGCCTTACTTGAGAAATACGAGAAAGATCACGATGACTACGGAAGCATTATGGTGAAAGCCATTGCAGATCGTTTGGCTGAAGCCTTTACGGAACTAATGCACGAGCGGGTTCGGAAAGAATTTTGGGGCTATGCGGCAGCAGAAACATTGGATAATCAGGAATTGATCGAAGAAAAATACCAGGGTATTCGTCCGGCTCCGGGGTATCCTGCCTGCCCGGATCACACTGAAAAGCGAATGATGTTTGATTTACTGGGAGCTGAAAAACTGGGTATTGTGCTGACCGAAAGTTATGCCATGTATCCGGCAAGTTCGGTTAGTGGCTGGTATTTCAGTCATCCCGATAGCCGATATTTTACTATTGGGAAAATCCAGAAAGATCAGGTTATTGACTACGCCAACCGAAAAGGCATGAGCCTGGAAGAAGCTGAAAAATGGTTAGCCCCGACGCTAGCTTACTAGAGTGTTTTTTCAGTCTGTGGTTTTCAATAGCGAGGCACTTAAATGCCTCGCTATTGTTTTTTCATGCGGGCTCAAGCACTGCAACTTTCCGTTTCAGGAATCGTTTGCTTAAGCGTTGGCCGGGAATCTCAATGTATTGATAGGTAAAATGAGCCACTACACCCGATACCCCCAACAAAATGCTATATCGAATCAGGAAATTGGCAGAGGCAGTAATGAAGTTGGTAACAGGGATGAAATCAACCTGTTTATAAGAAACCAGCCAGTGTAATAATACAAAGTGAATCAGGTAGATACTGAAACTAATCTGTCCGATATAAGAAAGTATTCGGTTACAGAAAAAGGGATAAGGTTTCTTCGCTAAGGTAACAATCAGTACGAAAAAGAGTAAGCCGTACTGAAAATGAGCCGGAATGGAAAGATAACTCAGAATAAACAGTGATAAAACGAGTATAAGTAATGTATCAGACTTGATTCGTTCAGGTCGTTTGATGATAAAATAAGCCAGTATACCAAGACTAAATACGGGGAACTGATTCGGGAAATAGTAATATAAAAAGCGATACTTACCGATAGAAGTTTCTTTGAGAAGAAGATTCAGCCCGACTGAAAAAAGCAGTGAGCCGACCACCAGCAATAAACTATCATTAAGGTTTCTAATTTTCCTGTAAAGTAGTGGTAACACGCAGTAAAAGCACATTTCTACCGCAATAGACCATCCACCAGGAACGAAATGATTAATGAATGAGGGCGAAAATCCATGCGTAAAACCAAGATTCGCCAGAATCTCCAGCAGATTCAGCTTTGACCGGCTAAAAGAAGAGAAGTGAAAATTACTGGCTCGCCCGAGGGCATAATAAACAACGGCCAGATAGTACATTGGAGCAATCCGGAAAAAGCGTCTTAAAAAGAAATTTCGCGTAGCATGGGTTTCTGTTCTGCGGCTTTCATACGAGAGCATGAGCGTATAAGAGCTAACAATGAAAAATAGCTGAACACCAAACTGGCCATTCGTAATGAAATCGGCTAATGGTTTTGGAAAGAAAGTTAATCGACTACCTAACTGACTGGCGTGAACTAATAAGACCAATAAAATAGCAATGCCTCTCAAACTATCAATATACTCGTATTTTCTGGGTTCCATTCGGGAAGTTTAAACCGGGTAGATTCAACCAGTTGAAAGACAAAAATACCAGGTAAATTGTTCAGTTTTAGTATGTTCAATGTATATCTATCGGTTTATTGGCCATAAATAGACATCGGACGTTTACGGAGTTGCCCGCCTTCACGGTGTGAAAAGACACTTCTGATTTCGGCCAGAATGGATAAATCAATCTCCTCGGGAGTGGCCGCTCCGGTATCTAGTCCGGCGGGACTATAGGTACGGGTGAGGTGCTCGTCTGATAAATGTATACCCTCTTTTTCTGCCCGTTTTATCATTTTCTCAAAGCGTTTGCGGGGGCCTAACAAGCCAATGTAAGGCACATCCCGCAGGGTAAGGTAACGCATATAATTCCGATAATCTGTTTCGAAATCGTGAGCCATCAGAATAGCAGCTGAGTAGGTATCGGGAATCAGATTGGTTTCTTTTGGAACAACCGCTGTTGCCCATTTAAATAAAATCTTATTGATTTTCTGCGGATTACAGAAAACAGTTGTTATCCAGCCAATTTCGCTGGCTAACCGTACCATCGGAAATACATCATAATTGCCTCCGTGTATCAGCAAATGAATAGGGGGTAAGATAACTTCCAGCAAAATTTTAATTTCTCCTTCGGAGTTTGCGAAGGTATAGATACTTGATTTTTCGTCATTTATTGATTGATAGATGGCTTCAAACAAAGGCGGTTGCCATTCTGTAACCGGAAATTGAAAATATTCTTCCTCTTCAAACCGAAATACAGTTCCTAAGGGCAGCATTTCCACGGAGCTTTCTACTATTGTTAACAAAACACTAGGCTGTCGGCGAGTTATGAGTGGTTTTAATTGTAAAACAGCGTTGGACGGATTCTGCGGATTGAGGGAAGTAAATAACACATCAATAATTCCATTACAGCCTAAACCTACTCCAATTTGATAGGGATCATCGTCAGTGGTATCATAAGTAATGAGTGATGCCTTTCCCGTTGACATCGCCAGACGAGCTCGTTTGAGGGCGTCCCCCTCCAAGCAGCCGCCTGATATACCACCTATCCATTGTCCATCTTCGGTTATCAACATGCGTGCTCCGACACGCCGATACGAAGAGCCTTCTACGCGAACAACGGTAGCCAGTGCCGCTCTTGTTTGAGCAAAATCAAGCTTTGAATAATGATCAATAATAGCTTTTATTTCCTTCATGGAAGTGTATCTATTTGCTACTTACCTGCCTGGCCGAACTTTTAGGCCTGCAAAAACGGTACGATCAGAAGCGGGCTCGAAATAACGCCCAGCTGCAGCATTAATCTGAATAGTAGCAAAATAACGGATATTCAGGATATTATTTAACCCACCAAAAGGTTCAAGACTCCAGCCTTTTCGTTTAATCTGCCACCCAAAACGTAGATTAAGCAGTGTATAGGCATTGGTCGAAACCGTGTTTGCATCATTGGCAAAGAACGTTCCGGCTCGTCTTGCCTGTAGAATTCCATACGGACCTTTAGAATGAAAATATCGGATTTCACCATACCCGGCGTGTTTCGGAATGCCCGGCAGCCGATTCGAATCAAACGTACCGTCGGTGGTGGTATAGGTTACGTATTTGAAGTCCGAGTAAGTGTAAGTAGCAAATGCAGTCAGGTTTCTAATAATCTGTACGGTCAGCCCTAGCTCAAGTCCCCGGCGGCGTGAATTTCCGGCATTACGATAGAATGTTCGCCCCGGATAATCTACTAATTGATAGGGAACTATTTCGCCGTCAGCCTGTACC
>JASGGE010000119.1:0-12386 GCA_047605205.1 Siphonobacter sp. | reverse complement strand
TATTTTCGTGGTCTCGTTAGGAATCGAACCTAAATCTTGAGCTCCGGAGGCTCACATACTATCCGTTGTACTACGAGACCTTGAAAAAAAGCCGACATTTCTGACGGCTTTCCTAAGTAGCGGGAGCAGGACTCGAACCTGCGACCTTTGGGTTATGAGCCCAACGAGCTGCCTACTGCTCCATCCCGCGGTGTGTTATTGGACTGCAAAGGTAAGGCATTATTATAGGAAATCAATACCTTTGTGTGAAAATTTCACAAGATTGAGGCTGACTTTTTAGGTATTGATTTGTAAATCAGTAAAGTATCTTTTTAGAAAGGAACCTAATTAGTTAAAAATTTTTCATGGAAACACATAAAACAGGATACGTTAGCATTATTGGTAAACCAAATGTCGGAAAATCGACACTCATGAATGCATTAGTAGGAGAGCGGCTTTCGATTATTACGTCGAAAGCTCAAACCACTCGGCATCGTATCATGGGCATTGTTAATGGTGAGCACGAGGGCGTTCCGTTTCAACTAGTGTATTCGGATACCCCGGGTATTATCAAACCGCAGTATCAGCTACATCAGTCCATGATGAATTTTGTGCATGGCTCTTTGGAAGATGCCGACGTGATTTTGTTTGTAACGGACATTTTTGAGCAGTATGATGAAGACGATGTAATCGAAAAACTGGCTCGTATTCAGCACACGCCGGTTATTCTTCTCATCAACAAAGTTGATTTGGCAAAGCCAGAGCAAATTCAGGAAAAAATAGCTCACTGGCGGAACCGTTTCCCAACGCAAACCATTCTTCCGATCTCTGCTTTGCATAAGGTTGGCCTGGAAGAATTGTTTAATCTGATCTTCAGGGCTATTCCAAATCACCCACCCTTTTTTGATAAGGAAGCCCTTACGGATCGTCCGGAACGGTTTTTCGCTGCCGAGATCGTCCGGGAGAAAATATTCCTGAATTATAAAAAAGAAATTCCTTATAGCTGTGAGGTAGTCATTACGTCTTTTAAAGAAGCGGATGACATCATTCGCATTCTAGCCGAAATTTACGTGGAACGCACCAGCCAACGGGCCATTTTGTTAGGTCATAAGGGAGCATCTATTAAAAAAGTAGGAATTGAATCCCGGAAAGAACTGGAAGCCTTTTTTGGGAAGCAAATACACCTGGAAACCTATGTTCGCGTAGAAGCCGACTGGCGAAGTAAAGCTAATAAGCTGCGTGAATTTGGGTACATTCAAGAGTGATGGCTGTTGAGGTTTTGTGTTTTCTGCAGGTAGTATTTTGGCTGAACAGGTGAGCTAAATGAACTAATGGGGTTTTTAGGAAAACAGATTCTTCGCGGATACCATTGCGTTTTAGAATAGACGCAGCCAAGAAATGGCTGGTCATAACGACTACAAAAGGGTAGTCATTAACTTAGTATGGCAAATATTGTTGCAATTGTTGGGCGACCAAACGTTGGGAAGTCTACCTTATTTAATCGTTTGATCGAGCAGAAAAAAGCGATTATGGATAACGTTTCCGGTGTGACTCGTGATCGTCATTATGGATATGCAGACTGGACGGGTAAATTTTTTACTGTAATTGATACCGGTGGGTATGTAGTAGGTTCAGAAGATATTTTTGAAGAAGCGATTCGAGAACAGGTACAGATTGCGATGGACGAAGCCAGTGTGGTACTGTTTGTAGTAGACTGTATTGCCGGTTTAACGGGTTTAGACAAAGACTTTGCGGAAGTATTACGTCGGTCAAAAAAGCCGGTTTTACTGGTTGCTAATAAAGCTGACACAACCGAGAAAATGCACGCGGCGGTTGAGTTTTATGAATTAGGATTAGGTGATCCGTATCCGATCTCTGCTGAAAATGGGAACAACACGGGGGATTTGATGGATGCCATTGTTTCGCATTTTAGCGAAGAAGGAGAAGAAGACCCAGAAGCGGGCATACCAAGAATTGCCATCTTAGGTCGTCCTAACGTAGGAAAATCATCTTTTCTGAATGCATTATTGGGGCGGGAACGGAGTATTGTAACCGATATTGCCGGAACAACTCGTGATGCCATCCACACGCGTTATTCGTTGTACGGAAACGATTTCATTATTACCGATACGGCAGGGATGCGTCGTAAAGCCAGAATTAATGACAATATCGAATTCTATTCAACCTTACGCTCTATGCGAGCTCTGGAAGAGTGTGATGTTGCCGTAATTATTCTGGATGCCGAGCGTGGTCTGGAAGCTCAGGATATGAATATTATCGGCATGGCTCACCGGGCGAAAAAGGGGATTGTGCTGATGGTAAATAAGTGGGACTTGATTCAAAAAGACTCAAAAACAGCTCCTACTATTGAGAAGGAAATTCGTCAGCGGATGGCACCAATTGATTATATGCCAATCATTTTTACTTCTGCCATTGAGAAAACCCGGATTTATAAAGTGGTGGAAAAAATAACGGAAGTATATGAAGAGCGTAAGAAGCGAATCCCGACGTCTCAATTAAATGAGCAAATCCTTCCTGAAATTGAGGCGTATCCACCACCAGCCATTAATGGTAAGTACGTAAAGATTAAATACCTGACCCAGTTACCCACTCCAAGTCCTACGTTTGTACTGTTCTGTAATTATCCACAGTATATTAAAGACAGTTATGAACGCTATCTGGAAAATAAATTCCGGGCTCACTTTGGTTTTGATGGTGTACCGTTGACGATGTTCTTCCGTAAGAAATAAAAGTAGTGGATGGTTGTTTGGTACAGGCAACCATCCACTAACTACCGCAACTATTTTACACTATAGTTTGGAGCTTCTTTTGAAATTACCACATCATGCGGGTGGCTTTCGCGTACGCCTGCGGCTGTAATCTTCACGAATTTGGCTTGTTGCATAGCTTCAATATCTTTTGCTCCACAGTAGCCCATACCAGCTTTCAGCCCACCAACCATCTGATAAAGAATTTCACCTACTTTACCTTTGTATGATACGCGTCCTACAATTCCTTCGGGTACTAGTTTTTTAATATCGTCTTCAGCATCCTGGAAATAGCGGTCTTTTGAGCCTTCTTCCATTGCTTCTACTGAGCCCATGCCACGATAGCTTTTAAAGCGACGGCCCTCCGCAATAATGATTTCACCGGGGGCTTCGTCTGTTCCAGCCAGAAGTGAACCCATCATGATGGAGCTTGCTCCACCGGCAATGGCTTTAACAATATCACCTGAATATCGGATACCACCATCGGCGATGATCGGGACACCCGTTCCGGCAACTGCTTTAGAGGCCTCGTAAACCGCAGAAAGCTGAGGCATCCCAACACCAGCAATAACCCGGGTTGTACAGATAGACCCTGGGCCAACCCCAACTTTCACTCCGTCGGCACCAGCGTCTGCCAGAGCTTTTGCACCTTCGCCCGTGGCCACATTACCAACAATAACGTCAAGAGTAGGGTACGCAGCCTTTACAGATTTCAGTGCGTTAATCACACCTAATGAATGCCCGTGAGCAGTGTCGATACTCACTACATCAACTCCCGCTTTAACCAATGCAGCTACCCGGTCAAGCAGATCATGAGTTACACCGACGGCCGCTCCTACACGTAAACGCCCCAGCTTATCCTTGCAAGCATTTGGGTGGTTTTTCTTCTTTAGGATATCTTTATACGTGATCAGCCCAACCAGCTTATTATTTTCATCAACGATGGGCAGTTTTTCAATTCGATGTTGCTGTAAAATTGCTTCAGCAGCTTGCAGATCAATCCCAACGGTTGCAGTAATCAGCTTGTCTTTGGTCATAATATCGACTACCGACTGACCTGAATCCGTTTGGAAGCGAATATCACGATTGGTTAAGATACCAATGAGCTTGCCTGTATTGTCTACAACCGGAATACCCCCAATCTTATTCACACGCATTAGGCGGTGAGCGTCGGCGAGATGATCATTTTCTGACAGCGTAACCGGATCCATAATCATACCCGATTCTGAACGCTTTACATTCCGAACTTCTTCAGCCTGAAGTTCAATTGACATGTTTTTATGGATAATGCCCAGGCCTCCTTCTTGAGCCATTGCAATAGCCATGTCAGCTTCCGTTACGGTATCCATGGCAGCGGATACCAAAGGGATATTAAGCTTGATGTTTCTGGTTAAGTACGTTTCTGTGCTTGTTTCGCGGGGAAGAACCTCTGAGTAGGCCGGCAGCAGAAGCACATCGTCGTAAGTAAGTGCTTCAAAAAGAAATTTGGAAGAGTCCAACATAGCAAATAACGAATGCTTTTATTATTTGCCAGACAAAATTAAAAAAATTTCTTGAGTCACACGTATACAAATTTGTATTTCACAGAAAATTAATAAACAACGCTAAAAATAAACAGGGGTAACGCTTGAATAAGGGTAGTGAAACAGATCAAAAAGCCGTTTTCCGGTGGAAATAGTGTATTTTTGACGTCTTGAAACCCCAGAACGCCGTGCAACACAGCCTGAAACTTCGTAAGCCGCTCGCCTTTTTTGATCTGGAAACAACGGGTATCCATTTAGTTCGTGATCGAATTGTTGAAATATCCATCGCCAAGGCTTTGCCTGATGGGTCGGTACAAGTTCGTACAGAACGGGTTCACCCAGGAATGCCGATTCCTTTAGAAAGTAGTTTAATTCATGGCATTTATGATGAAGACATTGCCGATAAGCCACTTTTTAAGCAATTAGCCAAATCATTAGCCCAATTTCTGGAAGGATGTGACTTGGCAGGATTTAATTCCAACAAGTTTGATATACCTATGTTGGTTGAGGAGTTCTTACGGGCGGGCATAGATTTTGACATTCGTAACCGCCGGATGATTGATGCTCAGCGTATTTATCACATGATGGAGCCCCGTAATCTTTCGGCTGCTTATAAATTTTATTGCGGAAAAATTCTGGAAGCGGCTCACTCAGCCGAGGCAGATACGCTGGCTACGCTGGAAATTCTGGACTCAATGGTGAAAAAATACGAAGGAACAGAGGTGAAGAATGAAAAAGGGGAACTCTGGGCTCCCATTAAAAATGATATGGATGCTTTGCATGAGCTTACTTCTGGTAATCTGGTAGACTTTGCTCAACGCATGAAGTATAATGACCAGGGTACCATTGTATTTAACTTTGGCAAACATTCTGGTAAGGCCGTACTGGATATTTTGAAGCGTGAACCCAGTTACTATGACTGGATGATGCAGGGAGACTTTACGTTAGATACGAAACGCAAACTTACCGAAATCAAATTAAAAGGCAGTTTGCTGGTTAAGTAGCCGTTATTTTAAAGTTAGTTGTTGTAAGCTTCCATCACTTCAGAAACAGGAGCTGCATCAGGGAAAAAGGAAAGTACCCGCATTAAAATATCTTCCACTACTTTGTCTGGGCAAGAGGCTCCACAGGTAAGCATAATCGTAGCTGGGGTATGATTGGGCAAAAAGCCGTCGCTTACTTTTTCAGACTTACCGTGAAGATCATAATGCTTAATCAGATTCTGAGACAGAATTTTATCCGAATTCTCAATAAAATACGTAGGAACTTTTTCTTCACACAACTCTACCAGGTGAGAAGTATTCGAGGAATTGTATCCACCAGCAACAATACACAAATCAGCGGGCTCTTGTAATAACCCATATGTAGCAGACTGATTATCATTTGTTGCATAGCAAAGGGTATCTCTGGTATCGGCAAAATAGGTGGTAATATCTACACCATCGGTTGAAAAGGTATCAATCATTACCTGCTTTAGGTAATCAGCAATTCCTTGTGTATCAGAGGCTAACATGGTAGTTTGATTCACCACTCCGATACGCTGCAAATCACGGGTAACATCGAAACCTTCTGAATATTGCCCTTTGAACTCTTCGTAGAAAGTCGCAGCGGGGTTTTCTTTTCGGATATAAGCTGCTAATTTTTGAGCTTCTGCCAAATCCTTAACGACTACTGTAGGAGCATTTTGCTGGGCGTGTGAAAAAGTTGCTCTCGTTTCTTCATGGGTAGGCTTACCGTGAATGACAATGGTATAATCACTCTGACCAATACTGCTGGCCCGCTTCCAGACTTTCTCTACAAAAGGGCAGGTTGTATCATATTGCTCCGTCTGAATACCGATTGTATTCAGGCGATCCTGAATTTCAAGGGTTGTTCCAAAAGCCGGAATAATTACTACATCTTCAGCACTAAGCTGCTCCCAGGGAATAAGCTGTTTGCCAGAAGTATCCATAATAAACTGAACACCCTGACTCTGCAAGTCCCGGTTTACTTCTGGGTTATGAATCATCTCACTAAGGAGATAAATCGGTCTGCCATTATTTTGGGCAATAATCTGATAAGCCGTTTCAACGGCGTTTTCTACACCATAACAAAACCCAAAATGGCGTGCAACCAGAAAGCGTACAGAGCCGAAATCAAGTAAGGTAGGAGTGAAGTCCTTTTTCATCTTATCCTGTCGGCGGCGAAATTCTTTTATCGCTCCGATGATAGGACTCTTGAATGTATCTGGAATCTGAAAGGACTTCATTTTCTTGAATTTCGTTGCCTTTTGTGGCAGCGTGCTGACCGGACTGCTCATTCCTTATATATAACAACTAGTTTGGATGTAAACGGTTTTTAAGGAATTGACATTTCTCATAAAAAGCCAATTTATAACTTTTTAAAGCTATAAATTTCAGGAGAAATGCATAAGACTCCAAAAGCTGTAAATTTACGTTTTGATGCTCAAAAGTAATCAGAAAACCATCGCTATACAGGTTGTTTAGAAGAAAACGCGGAAGTAGAGGTATAAATTCCATGAAGAAGTGTATACTAACCAGAAGGTAGGAGATTTTCTCTTTTCAAAGACCGTCAGGTATCAATTGTTCTGGATTTGTCGAAGAAGCATTTATAATACCGGAAAACTTATCTATTTTCCACCCCGAAAAAGCGTTTTGCTCTAAACTCTATTCCGTATGAATCAAAATCGTCGTTCCTTTTTACGGAACATGGGCTTAATAGCTGCCTCTACTATTCCAGCTAGCAACTTACTGGCCGAGGCAGCCTTCAAAAAGCCGTTCTTCGAGATATCAATAGCCGAATGGTCTTTTCACCGAACTCTTTTCGGAAAGAAAATGACCAACCTTGATTTTCCCGTTCGGGCCAAAAAAGAATTCGGCATTTCTACAGTAGAATATGTTAATCAGTTTTTTAAGGATAAAGCGGAAGATACAGCTTACTTAAAAGAGCTGTTACAACGCTGTAAAGATAATGGCGTAAAAAATCACCTTATTATGTGTGACGGCGAAGGCGAATTGGGAGATAAGGATGATAACAAACGGAAAAAGGCAGTAGAAAATCATTATAAATGGGTAGAGGCTGCTAAATTCTTAGGTTGTAAGACGATTCGTGTAAATGCTGCAGGCCAGGGAGCAGCAGAAGAAGTTATGAAAAATGCCATTGATGGGCTGGGCCGTTTAAGTGAGTTTGCGGCTAAAACAGGTATCAATGTTATTGTTGAAAACCACGGCGGATACTCCTCTAATGGGCAATGGCTTAGTTCAGTAATGAAAGGAGTTAATATGAAAAACTGCGGTACCTTACCCGATTTCGGTAATTTCTGTATTAAACGCGTGCCGGGCAGTGCAGAATGTGCCGAGGAATATGACCGATATAAAGGAACGCAGGAATTAATGCCATTTGCCAAAGGCGTATCGGCAAAGACCTATAATTTTGATGCTGAGGGAAACTGCGTTGAAACAGATTACCGCCGCATTATGGAAATCGTGAAAAAGTCAGGCTTTAAAGGCTATGTAGGGATTGAATATGAAGGGAATAAGCTTTCTGAGGATGAGGGTATCCGTAAAACAAAAGAACTGATTGAGCGGGTAGGCATGCTGGTATAAAAGAATCTAATGACTAAAAAGTAACATATTCTCTTTCTCTATTTCTCTATGAAAAAAATGCAAGCGACTCGTCGTGAGTTTTTGAAAAAAGGATCTCTGGCCGCGGCTGCCTTTTACATTGTCCCTCGTCACGTTTTAGGAAAAGGATACATTGCTCCTTCTGATAAACTGAATCTTGCGTCAGTTGGAGCCGGCGGCAAAGGAACCAGTGACATCTGGAATGCTTATAATAATGGTGCTGAAAACGTAGTAGCTCTTTGTGATGTCGATTGGAAACAGGCGGCCAAATCGGTCGAACGTTTTCCGAATGCCAAGCGGTATCAGAATTATAAGGAGATGCTGGATAAGGAAGGCAAAAACATTGATGCTGTCGTTATTTCAACACCTGATAATACCCATGCTGTCATTGCTATGGCTGCTATGCAATCGGGCAAGCACGTGTATGTACAAAAACCGTTAACGCATGATATTTATGAAGCTCGTACCTTAACAGAAGGAGCTCGTAAATATAAAGTGGTAAGCCAGATGGGTAACCAGGGAGCCTCTAGTGTAGGAAGCTGGCAAATGGTGAAGTGGTTTGAGGCTGGTTTAATTGGTACCGTAAATGAAGTACATATCTGGACAAACCGCCCGGTATGGCCTCAGGGTATTCCGGTACCAACGGGTAAATATGACCTGCCCGATGGCTTAGCCTGGGATCAGTTCATTGGCCCTGCTCAGTGGGTGGATTATACGCCAGCGTATCACCCTTTCAAATGGCGGGGTTGGTGGAATTTCGGTACGGGTGCTCTGGGAGATATGGGTTGTCACTTGATTGACCCTGCTTTCCGGGTACTAGGTCTTGGCTATCCAACGGAAGTGGAATGTTCGGCAGGTTCTGTATTCGTAAAAGACTGGACCCCTGAGTATATTCCGGAAGGATGCCCTCCATCGAGCCATGTTCAGTTGAAATTCCCGGCTACGAAAAAGAATAAGTCTGATGTAAAAATGTACTGGTCTGATGGCGGGATTCGAGCGTTCCACCCAGATTTAATTCCTGCTGACGAACCTATTGGGGATCCGGATAGTGCGAATGGAGTAATTCTTATCGGTTCCAAAGGGATTATGACTTGCGGAACCTACGGAAATGTTCCTAAACTCTTCTTTAATAAGAAAAAGATGAGCGAGCAGGATCTGGCTAAATACAAATGGGCCGAAACAGAGCTGCAAAAAATGCCTGAGAGTGGTCACCAAACGGCTTGGGTGCGGGCATGTAAAGAAGGGTTTGGCTCAGAATCACACCAAAAACTGACGTCTTCCTTTGATTATGCTGGCCCGCTGACAGAAACGGTTATCATGGGTAACCTGGCCATCCGTAGTTATAACCTGCGTCAGCCCAATGCAAACGGGCAAGGCTTTAGCTATCCTGGTCGTAAGAAATTGCTTTGGGATGGTAACGCAATGCGGATCACTAATTTTGAAGAAGCTAACCAATTTGTAAAACGTGAATACCGTTCAGGTTGGTCATTAGGATCATAACGGTTTCAGTAGTAACCAAAAGAGCCGATCCTATCAGGATTGGCTCTTTTGCTTGAAAGCTCTTTTTATTCAGGAGTACCATTTTGAAATGTAATTTCAGAAGCAAGCCCTACGGATGAAAATCGAATAGCGACCGAAGCCGCCTGCGATCTTTTTGTAATATCCTGACAATGCGACCCTGCTTCCAGAAAGTAGACATAATATTCCTGATTACGATCGGCAATTTCATTAATATCGGGCTTCCCGAAAATCTCAACAAAATCGTTTGAAGAAGTTCCTTTTAAGTTTTGACGGATTCTCTTGAAATCTTCTACCAGTGTTTTCCGAACCCCATTACAGCCGCCTTTATCTGCTCGCCATTTCTCAGCTGGGAACCCCTGCAAATCGGGTTGATGCGTACAGGCAGTGAATAAGCAGATAAAAAAAAGAAAAGATAGACCTTTCATATATACATTAAGATTCGAAAAAATTAAAATTCCCGAGGCAGACCGGAAATTCAAAAAAAACGTAAACAGTTTAGCCAAACTCTAAAATTGTTTATAAGTTTGTCGCAACAAAGCTACATCAAGAATTAATGGGTGTAGGGATAAATAAAAGATGAAAATGAACGCTTCTTTCGCACAAGCTTGGTGGTGGCAACTGGGGTCTCTCGGTTGAACAGCCTTTCTATGCGTATAAAGCAAGCCTAAACATAAGCTATAACGCCCGCTGTTCAGCCGAACAGCGGGCGTTATCATTTATAACTAACTCATACGAACGTAAGCTTATGACGGATAAAGCGGCACGTATTAAAAACAGAAGAACGGAAGTTTGAAACCTTTCATTCATACTAATAAAAAATGGACACAGCAGTGAAATATTTTCCCATTACTACTCATTCGCGTCGCTTACTAGCTGATATGCTTACGCCTGTGAGTGCTTATCAACGTATCCGTCGGCAGTTCCCTAACTCTGTTTTACTGGAAAGTGCAGATTATCACGCTATGCAAAATAGCCTGAGTTTTATTGGTTGTGATCCGGTTGCAAGTTTTGTATTAGATGACGATGTAGTGACTCAAAAATTCCCAGACGGTTCAACAGAAGAAAAGCGGTTAGTGCAACGGAAAGATGCCGTAGACGCCTTACGAGCCTTCGCCGCCTGTTTTGAAGAAAAGGCATTGGGTTTCCTATTCCCTACTAATGGGTTATTTGGTCATATGACCTACGATTCTGTAGAGTACTTTGAAGACATTGAAATTCAGCCCAAAAGTCCAGAGTCGGCCATTCCGCAGATTGTTTATTACGTTTATAGGTATGTCATCGTGTTCAATCACTTTAAAAATGAAGTGTATTTGTTTGAACATCAGTATGGAGATGCAATATCAAAACAGGCTGAAGGATTGAATCAGTTAGAATTTTTGATTCAAACGCCTAAAACATCTTCCGGAACATTTCATCTAAAAGGAGAAGAACAGACGAATCGTACCGACGATGAAATGCGGGAAGTAGTGAATAAATGTATTGAGCATTGCTTACGTGGTGACGTTTTCCAGATTGTTCCGTCCCGCCGCTTTTCACGGCAATATGAAGGAGACGATTTTCAGGTGTATCGTGCCTTACGTTCCATAAACCCGTCCCCATATCTTTTCTATTTCGATTTTGGCTCATATCGAATCTTTGGTTCTTCTCCTGAAAAACAGATTTACATCAAAAACGGCTTGGCAGAAATTCATCCAATTGCGGGTACTTTTCGGCGAACAGGTGATGATGAGCGAGATGCTGAGTTGGCCCGTGAACTACTGGCAGACCCTAAAGAATCTGCTGAACATGTGATGCTGGTTGACCTGGCTCGGAATGATTTAAGCCGTAGTAGCGATTCTGTTAAGGTGGAGACCTTTAAAGAGGTTCAGTATTATAGCCATGTCATTCACTTGGTTTCGAAAGTAGTTGGAAAAATGACCACCGGAACGAACCCATTACAATTAGTAGCAGATACATTTCCGGCAGGAACCCTTTCAGGGGCACCTAAGCATATGGCCATGAAACTAATTAACCGCTACGAAACGACCAACCGTAGTATTTACGGCGGAGCAATCGGGCAGCTTAATTTTAATGGTGACTTCAACCATGCCATTGCCATTCGTACATTCTTAAGTAAAAACCACACCTTATTTTATCAGGCAGGTATGGGCGTAGTGGCCAAATCCAATGTAGAAAGCGAGTTACAGGAAATTCATAGCAAACTTGCTGCCTTACGCAAAGCCATGGAAATGGCAGAAGAAATTTAATTAGTTGTCGGCTGATAATTTGAGTAATTGATAACTCACAACAAATACCTAACTACAAAATAAAGCGATGCCTTATAAAATTCTAGTACTCGACAATTACGATTCCTTTGTTTATAACCTCGTTTACTTATTGAAAGAGCTGGGGCATGAAGTGGATGTTTTCCGGAATGATAAAATTACTCTGGCAGAGGTTGCTCAATACGACAAGATTCTGCTCTCTCCCGGGCCTGGCATTCCTGAAGAAGCAGGCATTATGCTGGAGCTGATTCGGGAATATGCCCCAACAAAATCTATTTTCGGTGTGTGCCTTGGCCATCAGGCTATTGGAGAAGCATTCGGAGCAAAACTTCTGAACATGGGCGACGTACTTCACGGGGTTACCACCAAATGTATTATAAAGGATGATGCCGAAAAGCTTTTCCAGGGCTTACCCGAAGAAATAGAAGTTTGTCGCTATCATTCCTGGACAGTTGTGCCTGAAACGATGCCCGAGGAATTAAAAATTACAGCTGTTGACGAAAAAGGTTTTGTGCTGGCCGAAGCTCATACGAAATATGATGTTCGAGGAGTACAATTTCATCCAGAAGCTTATTTGACACAGTTTGGCAAGCAAATGCTTGTGAATTGGTTGAAGTAGAAAACGGTTCGATACTTCAGTCTTTTTTAAAGAAAGATATGCACCGTCCTGAAATAGGTTGACATCAAGAAGATTAACTTATGGAAGAG
>JASGGE010000118.1:0-12398 GCA_047605205.1 Siphonobacter sp. | reverse complement strand
CTCTAAAACATCAACTTACACAAATTAGAATGGGTATCCTACTGCTATATTAAGAAGTAAGTTATCCTTTCGCCAGCTGCTATCCCCAAAATTGATTTGATTGAATACCCAGCGATTTTTTTCTTCCAGCCAAGGCTTACGCAATGGCATAGCCAAATCAAACCGCAAAACGAAATAGGTTATATCAATTCGTAAGCCAATACCTGTTCCAACGGCTAATTCTTTCAGAAAATCCTTCGAGAAAACGGCTTCAGCACCATATAGCGTTTCGTCTTTGTATACCCAAACGTTACCGGCATCTACAAACAATGCTCCATTTAAGTATTTATTAAATTTCATTCTTAGCTCGGTGTTCACTTCCAGTTTCATATCCCCACCGCCATCTTGTAATAAAGGGGTGCTGTCGTCCGTATCGCGTACGTAGCGGCCTGGCCCCACTGCCCGTGGCCGGAAAGCCCGGATACTATTACTTCCCCCCACAAAATACTGCTTTACGAAAGGTAATGACGTGGAGTTTCCGTAAGGTATGCCGGTTCCAACGAAAGCCCGGGAAGCCCATGTTACATCAGGATTAATTTTTAGATAATGCCGAGTATCTACATCTGCCTTGACGTACTGTGAGTAAGTTACGCCAAACAAATCCTTGAATCCATCGCCATCAGAGTCTTTCTTAAACAATAGGCTGAATACATTACCAGCAGGCTCAAAATTGAAAATCAATTGTTGCGAATATTGGGTAGCAACTTGTGGAGCCGAGTTAAAATGGAGCGTATATAACGAACTGGGTATAAGCCGATTCCCCTGAATCAGAGCAAAATATTGCGGGGAAACGTTCGGATCTGTCAGGAGTTCATAAAACTTGTCTCCCAGACTGGACTCAGGCACAAATACATAACTTAAACTTAATGGGACTACCGTATGTTCTACTCGAGTATTTCCACGGAATGAATACCCAAAAGATGTACTAAAGGAGTTTATACGATATAATTGACTTCTCAAAATGGTTTTATACCCTATACTTACATTCGTTTTCGGCAAAACCTGTCGCCTGTCATAGTCAATTTTAAAAGGACTTACCAGTCTTGGATAGGTAATGGTAGCATCCAGGCCATAACTGTAGTTTGTAACCCCCTGATTATTGGCCCCCACCTGAACTTCTATACCGCCAGAGGCATTAATGGTCAGTAATTCTCCTCTTCTGAAAACGTTCCGGTCCCGCCAGCTAACGGTAAGCTGTGTACCCGCCAGACTGGTGGACTTAGAGGTCCCGGCAATTTCAATCTGTAGTGATTTTTTAGGGTAAGGTGTTAAATAATAGTGGACATCCAAGACCGTAGAATCACCCTGAATATCGGGAGCAAATCGGTTACGCACAAACTTAAAAGTTCCCAGGTTAATGAGCCGAGACAAGGTTACGTCCTGTACGCGACTATTGTAACGACGCCCCGGCTTGAAGCCAATTACACCATGAAACAAGCGTTCGTCATACGAACGGGACGAATCTACTACCCGTAAGCCCCCCGTAGTGCGAAATGCCCGGGAGCGATTTGTATCCTGAGCTGCATTAGAAAGTGTATAATTGGGATAGACATATACATTCCGAATGTAATACTGCCTTCCGGCAGCCTCAGGCATATCAGGCTTAATGGCCATATACAGCCTAGTTTTATGATCTCCCTTGGCTGAATCTGCCAGAACTGCTACATAATTGGAGTTAAAGTAAAAGTACCCCTTCCTTTTTAGAGCCTGGCTGATGCGTTCCAGTTCGAGTTTAACATTATCCAGTTTATAGGGTGTATTGGGCTTTAAAAGCGTTAAGGCTTCAGCCTGTTTAAAATCTTTCCCTACTAATGCGGTATCTCCACCAATAAACCGAACGGAATCAATCATATAGCGGGGTCTTAACAGCACTTTGTAAACGCCTTTTGCTTCGTATCCTTTTTCTTCCAGATGGCCTTCAATAGATGGATGAAAATAGCCTTCATTTTCCAGATAGTTGGCCCAAACGTTGGTATTAACGATGATAGACCGACTGGTTGCATAAACGGGCTCTTTCCCTAGTTTCCGACGTAGTGTGGCCCGAAAGCTGGAATCTTTCTTGGGTTGTCCGATTACATAATACAGCCATACCCGAAACTTTCCATTAGGCTTAGGACGAGCCAGGGTTTCGAGTTGTGTTTTTATTACATTACGTTCATTTTTACTTACTCCGGGGTATTCTACCATTTCTATTTCCGTTCCGGCGTATATTTTCTCTTTGGCAGGAACATACTTACGCAGATTACACCCTGCTAATATTAAACTCAATACCAGAATAAGTTGATAGGTAGTGCGGCTGGCCTTCATTCCTGTTTAATCATTATTTAAGCCGTTCTGTGATAAGAACTAAATTCGATTTACTCAATTTCCTTCTTCTTAAAAATCTCATTGAAGGTGTTATAATCTACCGTTATGATAAAGCCAATACCCGTTTCAACAATGTATCCTTGCAGGATATCTTCCAGTGAATTTTTACGGTAGGCTCGTACCATATATCGTCCGTCACGGGTTAGATTATAGTTCAAAGAAACGTTATCAAAAACCTGGTTAGGGGCTTGCATTCCAGTTGTATTCTCTAACACAAAATTCTTTCCTACCGATACCGACAAGCGACCATTCATGAAGCTCTTGGAAAGGCCAATATTTAAATCCGTTCTTGCACCAGCTGATCCGTCCGAAACACTATAATCGCTGGAAGAGTTAAGGTTTACGTTTAAGTCAACTCCTTTTATAACACTGGAAGCCAGTTTGTTTAACTGCTGGGAAATAAGCTTACTTACACTATTCCGGGCCACATTTTCGGCCAGGTTTCCTCCACCGCCACTTCCTGAGAAGAAATCGTAGGAGTTTTCTGGAAGGAAATTACCCATTACCAGCAGAGCAAAAACCTGCTTATTCATTTCCGATTCATTCTGACGATACTCAGCAAGTTTGGTATTAACCGCTTCTTTTACAGTTTGAGTAGCATCATACCCACTTTCAGGTAAGGTAATGTCGAAATTTATGTCTGGAGAAGCTAAATTTCCACTCATGTTAAGGGCTACATTGAACGGAATCTTGATACTATACTCTGTTCCCAGTTTGGTAGTACTTGTACTGGAAACAAGCTCAGTAGGGCGGGCTTCAACCTGATAGATAGCGGTAATGTTCAAATCAGCCTTAAGAGGATCGCCAATAAACTGGATATAACTACCTTTCTGGATGGTAAACTGCCGTTTCAGTACTTCATACGTCATTGCATACTCCCCTTGCGTCACCTCATAACGGCCATAAATCCCAATATTACCAGCCGCATCCATATTAATATTCAGGTTGGCATTCCCTTTAGCCTGAAGTCGATCCCCGCTAATTTCGTCAATGACAATGCTAAACTGGGAATGTTCATCAATTTCAAGGTCAACCGAAATATTTGAGTTTGCCAGTTGTTCGAATTGAATCTTCGTATTTAAGCTGTCCTTTTTAGGATGAATCAGGTAGTGCATCAAAGCAGTAGTATCATTCGGCTGAATGAACGTTACGAGCTGTTGAGCGGCAGCATCCTGGCTTTCTTCTGGCAGCACCATTGTTACATTACTGCCATCATCTACTTTAAGCTTACCTGTTACTGCGGGCGTTGTGCCATTTCCACGAATGCGTAGGTTTGCCGTTAAGGAAGCATTTCCGTATACCAGATCATTGTTTTTTCTGGAAGAATTCAGGACATTGAATTTATTGGCCGTTACCTGTAAATTATATCCGACGTTAGGCAGGTTAGCGATGTTTACCGTGCCATCGGTTGTGAGGGCCTGATTAAGGCTGTCTTTGATATCAAATTTATCGAAGCGAATGGTTTGGTTATTGAATACAATTGTTTCCTGATCAATCCGATACGTTGCATTCACAAAAGTCAGGTTAAAGGCAAGTGAATCGAATTTAATTTCTCCATTTAACGCAGGTTTATCTACTGCTCCTTTTACGGTCATTTGACCAGTAAGCTGGCCTTTTGCCCGCCGTAGCTGGCCAAAACTAAAGGCTTCGATTGTACTTGCATCCAATCGTTTGAGATTAACGTTTAGATCAAGGGCATCTGTTTTGGACGATGCTTTATAGAACCCATCCACATGCAGATCATTAGTGGCACCAATTAAAGACGTTTGCACGCTAATGCGATCATCGGTAGTATTGGCAAATTTTGCATTCAGGTTTCCCAGGGCTTTCTGCATCACTTCCAGGCTATCTACTTTCAAGTCTCCAGTGAAGCTTAGCTTCGTGTTCGTTCCCAGATAATCCTTTACAATCACATCCCCATTTAACGTCCCGGCCACTAGCGAACTATCCTGATTTGCCAGTTTGGCCAAGTCCTGTAGAATCAGATTCTTTAGCTCCACCTGTAAAGGTGCATTAGGCTTCTTCTCTGTACTATTGATACTGATTCGCTGATTATTGGTTTCCAGAACAAACTGATCAGCCAAAATTCCTTCTTTACTGTACTGAACGTAACCAGCCGTATCGGCAGTCCAGGCACGATAGTTAGTAAGCAGGCCTTTCTCATTCAACCGAAGCTCATAAGTGTTTTGGTTAATAGCCAGTTGACCCGCAAGGCCATGACGGTCGTGGTTCACTGAATCTTTATTCATTACCTGAAACTGAACCCGATTCTGAGCGGCCGTTGCTGATAAATCCGTTTGATATAGATGCATTGAACTGGATTTTACCTCGCCTACCTGCCCTTTCAGGAACATTTTCTGTCCGTTTGTTCCTAGTTGCAGATTGGCCCCGGCCACCAGCATGGTATCATATTCGATCGCTCCTGCCGTTACGGAAACGTTAAGGGTAGAATCGGCACGTTTGCTATCAAGCGTAGCTTCAATTTTAACAGGTTCCAGCCGAGATAAGCCAGGCACAAAAGCCAATAACAAAGGGTGTTGGCGTACTCGCATCCGCAGCGTAAAGTCAGTTGGGGCAGAAGGCGGTTTACTGCTTACTTCCGGAATAGTAACGTACCGGCTTACTTCTGTAATCGTAGCGGATGCTAAATCAGCATACGTGAAGTTCCCTCCCAGATCCAGATCTGCAAAAGGGGTATGAGCAATAAGCGTTTTATGGTTAGCTTCTTCGTTTGCTTTCAGATACAGCGAATCAACTGGATAGTTCTGTCCTTTTAGCTGGATATTCAGGCCTTCCGTCCGTAAAGTGCCGATTAAATGATTAGGATCGGTTGATGTAAAATCCATCACAACATCTCCTTTTACCTGAAATGGATCGGTATATAATTTCAAGGCGTATAGATCAAGCGTCTGTACGGACATTTTCCCTTTCACACTCGGATACTCTTTATTCAGATCGGCATTGGCATTCAGGCTGAGGTTGGCGTTAGGATCTTTTATACCGCCATTTACGGTTACCAATCCTTGGCTGATATTGCCCTTTGCCGCAAACTGATGATAGGTATAGCCCATTAACGTAGCTTCCGGCACATTGACATCAAAGGTGGTAGCCATCGTCTTAGGGTCTATTCCTTTCCCATCTACTGTAGCCGTAGCCGTAATCGTTCCATATTGCCTGGAGTTGGTTAGCCATTTTCCTAAATCAAACTGATCCATCTTAGCCGTTCCTGTGTAGGCTTGCCCTTTGCCTGTCACAAAGTTTTGTAGTTTACCATCAAAAGCAGCATTCCCCCAGGCTGTTGTTAGCGAGGCGTCTACATCTATATTATTTAGTTTACCTTTTACAATTCCCGTGAGTTGTAATTGAGGAGGAATACTGAGGGAGTCAGGAATGCTCCCCTTCGGAGCCAGCTTATGTACATCGGCAGAACTGGTTGTAATTTCTTCAATCGTCAGGTCCAGGCCCATTTTATTCGGGTCAGTCGGATACGACACTTTCCCTTTGGCTCTAACCCGCGTTTTACTAAGAACAGACATCTCTACCCGCGGTAGATTCAGGTTGGCGAGTGTTCCTTTGGCCTGAATACTGGCGTTTACTACAGCATTTTCGTTCCCCTTAATCGGTGGCATTGTTGCCAGTGAAGGCATTAGTTGTAGTGCATCGGCAAATGATACTTTATTATTTAGCAGATTTACGTCTACATACACCCGGTTGGCTTCGCTAGTCCGCATTAGCTGCCCCAGAGAATCAAATTTTACCAGTATGCGATCTTTCAGGGTAGTTCCGGGAGTTTGGATAAGCATGTTGGTTACCCCAATCTGAGTAGAGGAATAAAACACATCTCCATCTAATCGGGTAAGGGTAAAGCCACTTTTATCTTTAAAGCGACCTTCTCGCAGTTTACCAGCAATTAAATTAGGCTGATACTGTAAATCGTTCCCAACCAGATTCAGGTTTTGAATATCCAGGTGACCATAGTCCAGACCTTTTGCCTGCCGGGGAGCGTTTTCGTCATCAAACCGAATGCGGTCATTCACAAACCGTACTTTAGCTAAAGCTGCTTTCCAACCCGTATTGCCTGATGAAGGCTCGGCTGAAGGAGGCGATTTTGGGGCAGGCTGCTTTTCCAGTTTGGCCGTAATATCTGAGTTGATCAACTCAAACAAGCTAATTCTGGCCTGCTCGCCTTCCAGATATAGTTGATCTCCGGCCAGATTGAACTGACCAACTTTTCCTTTCGTACTAAAATAGGCTTCCTCTGCCTTAACGTCCCAGGTTAATCGGTTAATCTGCCAGTTCCCAATGCGTAAATCCATCGTGTCCGTCGGAACTGTAGCGGCCTTATTTACTTTTGACGGTACAGCTACACTTTTATAAATGCGGGTTTGTGTAGTGAGGCCATTTCCTATAATTTCCCCAATATGATAGCGGGATTCGGCCGGATTTATTTCATCAAATTTGGCTTTCAGGTTATCTACCACTAATCGCACATCGGCTCCGGCAATGTCATCAACATAATGCAGACGTACATCATTCATACCGATGCCATTTAAACTTAGAGCTAGTGGAGCAGAAGAAGTATCCGCCGGATCAGCTGGTTTCCCCGACGAAAAGGCATCAATAAGGTAGTTAAAATTGAAGGTCGTATCGGGCAGGGTTCGTTTAATAGTAACACGAACGTGATCCAGTTCAATCTCATTAAGGGTAATTCGACTTTTAATCAAGTCGAGCATATCCATGTTAACCCGCAAACGCCCTCCGCTCACCAGTGTATCCCCGGCGGGCGTTTGAAAGTATACATCTTCTAACTGAATCCAATCGGGAATTTGATAACTAATACGTCCAATCTTAAAGGGGGTAGTCAATTTACTCGCCAGATAGTTATTGACTTGCTTTGTGACGAAGTTTTGTCCCCAGGTAGTCATTCCTAAAATCAGCAGAAAAATGATTATCAGTAACAATAACCCTCCTACGGATGCCAGGACTATTTTAGTAATACGTTTAAAGTTCATAGGTACTTTACCTTCCTGCAGTTCTTATATTTACACAAAAGGGTTAATCCATCACCACAGGTTGCCAAAAAAGTGGGGGAAATATCAACAAAATCAGAGAAAACTACCTCTATTTGAGAAAATTTATCTACAATACTCCGCAAACGTTTGTCAATTTGAAAGTTAATTCGTTAATGAAACGTCAAGAACTTTCTTTCCATCTCGTATGACCCTACTTTTGCGGTTTCATTTTCCCATTCTCACGGAAAATTACTATTAATGACGCATGAAAGTACTAGCCCACCTTTGTAGAATTATTGTTGGAGTTGTATTCATTTTCTCGGGTCTCATCAAACTTAATGACCCAGTTGGTACACAAATCAAACTGGAAGAATACTTCGAGGTTTTTGCTCAGGATTTTCCACACATGGCTTCTTTCTGGGAAAGCCTGGTTCCATTTGCCTTATTCTTCTCGGTTTTGCTTTGTTCGTTGGAAGTTCTTGCCGGTGTTGCGTTACTTATTCAGTGGAAACTTCGGAAAACGACCTGGTTTTTGGTATTGCTCTGTACTTTTTTTGCCTTCCTTACCTTCTATTCAGCTTACTTCAATAAAGTTACGGATTGTGGCTGCTTCGGGGATATGATTAAACTCAAGCCCTGGACTTCTTTCTGGAAGGATATTATTTTGCTAGTTCTGTTACTGGTAGTTCTTTGGCAACGAAAGGTTTTTCGTCCTACCCGCACGGGCAGCATTATGGTTCTGGCAACCATTTTCTGCGTTGCTTTGGGAATATATGCCATCCGCTATTTACCCCCTTACGATGGGTTACCTTATGCAGTTGGTCAGAATATTCCTGCTAACATGAAAAATACAGAACCCTTCCAGTTCAGGTATATCATGACTAAAAATGGCAAGGAAGAAACCTTTACCAAATATCCGAGTGATACCACGTATCAGTTTAAGGAAATGATTGGCCCCTTAAACCCCGAAGCAGGCCCAAAGATTACGGATTACCGCCTTTGGAACAGCGAAGGAGACTTTACGCAAGCTTCTTTTCAGGGAAATTACCTGTTCCTGATTATTCAGGATTTAAAGAATGTCAATCGGAATAGTATTACCGAATTACGTGATTTGCTGAAAAGCCTGGAAGGAACAGCCGTTCAACCTGCTATTGTGACTTCAGCAAACGAAGACAGTTTCAATCAATTCAGGCATGAATATCAGTTATCAGCCCCCTACTACCTGGCTGACTACAAAGTTTTAAAGACCATTATGCGAAGCAATCCTGGCTTATGGCTTCTATCGAATGGAACCGTAAAAGGGAAATGGAGTGATGCCAATGTTCCTACGAAAGAAAAGGTATTGGCTCTGGCTACAAAGAACTAACCATTTGCTTCTTACCTAATTAAATGTCGGCAGACTTTATGATGAGAAATATCTTCCTGCTTGGAATGCCCTCTTCGGGGAAAAGTACGCTTGGAAAAAGCCTGGCTCGTGAATTAAACCTTGAATTTGTTGACATGGATAAGCGGATTGAAATCCGTGAGTTAATGACCGTCCATGAAATTTTCACGTTACGAGGAGAGCCTTACTTTCGGGAAATAGAACGTGAAATTTTGCATAGCTTACCCGTTAACGCCGGGCTAATTGTCTCGACGGGTGGCGGCGTACCTTGCTTCTTCGATAATATGGCTTATATTAAAGAAAATGGCATTAGTATTTTCCTGGATGTACCCCCACGCTTACTCGCTGACCGGATACTGCATACCCGCAAGAACGACCGCCCCCATTATTCCATTGACCAGCACCCTGACCAGATTGTGGCCAGCCTGGAAGGCAAATTATCTGAACGTCGGGCCATTTACCAACAGGCTGATGTTACGATTGAAGGCGAAACGGATATTCAGACCCTCATGGAAGTACTTCGGCACTTGGGAGTGAATGTATAAAAAAGAAATACCTAGTTAACAGAAAAGCCAGCTACTGAGTAGCTGGCTTTTCTGTTGATTAATTTTCCTAAAAGAACACACCAAAGGTCAGCACGCCTGTAATGGTCTGATTTTTAATTTTTGCAGAAGCATAATCGGCCGTATTCGCCAGAATATAAGGACTATAAGCCATTGTTTGCTGACTATGTAAAGCCGCCATATCAACGTAGAATGAATGAGTACGATACCCAACCCCACCTGAAATAATGAACCGACTGCGGTCCAGGTTATTAAATTGTGACGTTCGCTTAAATGGATCTTCATAATAGCTTACTCCAGCTCGCAGGCTTATGTTTTGAATGCGGTATTCTCCCCCCAATTTCAGGTTTACAACATTCCGGTAAGTTTGTTTAACTAAAGTCGTATATGTTCCATCCCCTAATCCGGCATCGGCATAGGTATCATTTGAGGATAACTTCATACCGGTGTAGTTAACCAGTTCTGCATCAGCCGAAATAAAGGCATTCTTGCCGAAGAATAAGCCCAGCCCACCACTTAGCTTTAGTGGCGTACGTAATTCATAGGTTGAATTAAAGGGCAATACCGAAAGCGTTGGAACACTGGTAATATAGTTCACTCCATTTTCAGTTTCTACACTATAACCGGCAGAGCGGAGTGAATTAGGTAACGAGGCATCATACTCGGGGTTAGTCTCGGCACTTACTTCAAAGCGACGGCCAGCCACTAACTCGGTTTGTAACGTTTGGGTAGTCGTTTCGGTAATTGTATACCAGGTTGGGCTAGTAACCGAAAATCCAAATCGAATCAGTTTATTAGGACGATAAATCATTCCTAATGAAAAGTTAGTACCGCGGCCATCCGTTGTTAAGCCATTCGTATTGGTGAAGCCACTGATAATGGTTGGGTCTTCAAATGATTCTACCATAGATTTCGTGGTGGTATAATTCATTCGGGTAAACCCAATACCAATACCCAAATACAACTTATTCATGTAATTGGCACCCCAGGCAACGTTCCACTGACTGATGGACCCTGTACTGGTAAAATTAAAGAGCTGATTCGTTACCTTACCGGGTTCTGTCCCTACATAAGGATACCCATTAGAAGATGTCGGGTCAATCAGCAGTCCATAATAATACATAGACGTTGGGTAATTAAAAACAGCACCATTATTGATCAGATCTGTTTTAAAATCATTTACCGTTGTTCCATAGTCCGTGGCTTCATTGTTAGCCGTTTCGGCAAATGAATCTGCCATAGAGCTATACGTATTTCGGCCACCAAAGCGAATCGAGTTTTTCAGTATACTTTGCCGGGAATAATTTCCGCCAAAGGCATGTGTCCAGCCACCATTCGTAACCGGATTGTTTTTGTGACCAGCCAGAATAATTCCAATATTTCCTAATGTAAACTGATTGGTACTGCTATTCTGTTGATTAGTAGAGATATACTGCGAACCATTTTTAATCTGGCTAAACAAAGGCGAAACGCTAAATTCCGAACGAGTATAAAAGCCTAAACCCGCCGGATTACCCCCCAACGAAGTTATATCTGCACCGATAGCCGTGTGTGTTCCCCCTATGGCCTGCATTCGAGCGGAACCCTGAGGACCGGTTTGGGAAAACAATTGGGCGAGTGCGTCGTAATTATTATCCTGAGCCTGCGTAAGAAAAGGAAGTATAGAAAGAGTAATAAAATAGGTCAGTTTTTTCATGGCCACTGGAACATAAAGACTATTCAGACGAAAGGAATCTCTCAAAAAAGTACTATCGAAAAAGCATTCTACCCAACAACAAAAACCCTGCCAAAGCTACGATTCAGCAGGGTTTCTCATATGTTAAATATTGTTAAGCATTAGCGTGGGCCGCGTGAACGCCCACCGCCGCCGCCCATGGGTGCAGAAGGAGCTGAGAAACTACGACTACCCGAATTATTATTGAACGAATTATTATTCGACCAGCTACGGTTCGTGCCGCTATTGGTATTGTTCCAGCTACGGCTATATGAATTGTTACTTTGATTGTAGGTGCCGTTTCCACTACGATAGGTATTACTGCTGGTATACTGACGAGCGGAAGAGCTTACACTTCCATCACGACTTGGCCGCGAATAATAATTACCTGAATTACTCGACCGACCACCACGACTTGTATTGCCATTAGCGTAAGCTCGTGAAAAATCAGAATTATAAGCTGACTGGGAGCGTCCATACGTACCTGCTCTCGGGCGGGAATAGGCCTTATCTACCGAAGTACCACCATTATAGAATCCTCCACCGTAATAACCGCCATAGTAATAAGATGAATACCAGCCAGAGTAGTAATAAGGATAATAATACATGTCATAGTACCAGGGATAATACAGCCCGCCGTAATAAGATGCGTAGAAAGGATCGTATAATCCCATATACCACCAGGGGCGATACCAGCGGCTCCCAAAACCTAGGCCAATTGAAAGACCGGAGCCCAAATAATAAGAACTATAAAAAGCACTATATGGACTATAGAATGAGCTATAAGGGCTATACCCATACAGTGAACTATATGGACTGTAATAACTATTAGCAGCATAAGCCCCGGTTCCGTAAGAGCTATACCAGCTATTATTCCAGGTGTTCCAGGTATTGTTGTAATAGTCACTGCTATAAGTGCTATATACCAGATTACTATCACTGTAACTGGTTACACCATTATTACGATATCCAAGAGCCTGTGAACTATTATAATATTCGTTCCCCGCGAGATTTTCCTCTTGCTTGGTCTGATTTTCTACAGTACGGTTCTGTTTATTACTATAAGCCATTACCTGCACATCGGAAGGAGTAGAGTAGAGGTCATCGTACACGTAGGAACTCTGTGTAGTTTTTTGACTACAGCCCCAAACACCCGCCAGGACGGCTACTGCTAGGTATTTAGAAACATTCCTGATCTTCATGATTTCTTCGTTTTTAAAGAGTTTTACCAGTCTGATTCCTGATAATGCCGTTTTCAGACTGCCTAATACAAACTTACGGCGAAAATGTATCTTTGCAATTTCCTTAAAAGACTTTAA
>JASGGE010000117.1:0-12504 GCA_047605205.1 Siphonobacter sp. | reverse complement strand
GTAAGAAAAGGAATCTGACTGAGTGGCGGCTTTCTTCGGACGAATGGCCTTTTCTGGTGGAAGAAATGAAATGGTCTGAAACAGATTTTGAACAGATTTACCTTTTTATTTGCGGAGGAACTCTTTAAGGCAACGATGAAGATTCTACTGGTTGAAGATGAAAAACTATTTTCCGATAGCATTCGGACAGCTTTAGTGCAGGAGGGTTTTTCCTGCGATGTGGCCCTGACTTTCCTGGAAGCCCGTGATAAACTGGTTGATAAGATTTATGACCTGGTTATTCTGGATATAAATTTGCCGGGAGGCTTGGGGTTCGATCTGTTCGGATACATTGAAGAAATGGAATCACATCCCGGCGTATTAATTATCTCTGTACGAAACAGTCTGGATGATAAATTACGCGGACTCAACTTAGGAGCCGATGATTATCTGGTAAAGCCCTTTCACCTGGACGAACTGACGGCCCGCATCAGAAGTATTATTCGCCGCCGCTATCCGCACGATTCTGAAGAACTTAATTTTTATAATCTCAGCTATGATTTGGCTTCTAATCAGGTGCGGGTAAACGGAACGAAACTGAAACTAACCCAAAGCCAGTTACGGATTCTATATTATCTGCTAATTAATAAGAACCGAATCGTATCGAAGGAATCCCTGTCAGATTACGTTTTAAAAGAAGATATTGATATGGTTGATTCATTCGATTATATTTATACACATATCAAAAACTTACGGCAAAAATTAAAAAAGGAAGCTTGTGAAGTAAGTATTGTGACTATGTATGGAATGGGCTATTCTTTAAAAATAACAGATGCGAGCTAGCCAGTATAATAAGCGATTTATTACGAAAATAAAAAAGGCCTATCTGCTGATATTGCCCTTTTTCCTGATTCTAACCATTCTCTTTAATAATTACCTGATTGATTTTTATTATCGGGTTCCTTACCGTGAGCAATACAAATCAATAGTAAAAGAAATTGAAACGTACATTCAGAAACACGGTCAGCTACCCGTCCGTTCGGATGTACATTATCGGAAAATACCGAATAATACGGCTCCTTATTCTTATTTTGAATATCATTTTAAGGAGATAGAAGATATAAATAACAGGTCAAATACGTTATATCGTGTTTTCTTTGAAGGAGCAGTAAATAATTCAAAATTAAAGACTTACAGGACTACTATACGCTTTAGAGGGGCATTATATGAAATAGAAGTATTTAAAATTGATGTAAATATACCAGGTGGGCCGGATAAAGAAGTTGCCCTGTTTGGTGTAGCCTTTTCGCTGATATTATTTCTGTTATTAAACTGGGGGTTTTTTCAGTTTAATATTCGACGGATTTCTTTTAATCTCTGGAAACCGTTTTACCAAAATCTTCGAAGAATCAATGCGTATCATATCAAAAATCAAAAACCATTAGAACTGGTTACGTCGTCCATTCGGGAGTTTGAATTTTTTAATCAGGCGATCTTGGACTTTACGGATAAAACCCAAAAAGCTTACAATCAGCTTCGGGAGTTTACAGAAAACACTGCTCACGAATTACAGACTCCATTGAGTATTTTGCTGGCTAAAGTAGAGTTAATTTTAAAGAACCATACACTCGAACCGAATACTAATCGTGAGCTTCTGGAAATCAAAAAAACCATTGTACGACTTTCCAGTATCCATAAAGGGTTAAACCTGCTGTCTCGCATTAGAAGTATGCAATATGGAGGGAGCATAGAGAAAAAAACTTTATTGGGTAATTCCATCATTCTGGAAAGTTTGGAAACCTATGAAGAACTGCTCGAATACAAAGAGATTAACGTAAAAATTTCGGATGAACATAACTGGTGCCTGGCTACGAATGAGGAACTATTTCGAATTTTGATTGATAACCTGATCCGAAATGCCATTCAGCATAATCTCACGGGAGGTCAGATTAATCTGACAATGCTAGAGCAGGGAATTGAGATTTGTAATACCGGAACCAGGCCAGAAGATTCTACTCAGGATTTATTCCAACGCTATCGAACAAACTCAAAAGACAACGGCCGGCTAGGTTTGGGTTTAGCCATAGTAGAGGCAATTTGTGACACCCTAGGGTTTACCTGTACGTATCAATATCAAAAAGAACAGCACTGCTTCAGTATCAGTTATACAAAATCAGGTTCTTTTTCAGAAATCTTTACCAAAACCGCCCCTTTGCACGTATTGAATCCATAAACTATTCGGTGAAAAGTGCACCATATTCATTAATTCTGTATTCTCTTCTTTCAAGAATAAAATTTCTTTTGTTCTGAAGATTTATTTTGTAAAATATAGTAAATCAATTACTTATGTTATGGCGTGATGGGTATTTATATTTTTTTACTGGCACATAATTTTTGTTTTTTTTAAGACTTGCGTCAGATTCTCGACAGAATTTGATTCCTTTTTTGTTCAGAAGAAATAAATTAAGAAGCCTGACAACAGCAGATCGGGAAGTCGATCTGATATTTTACTAATACCAAGCGTATACATGTATTTTCCCCTATTTCAAATCAATCGTACCTCTGGAAACGTAGCTCGTTGGGGAGCTGTACTGATGGTTGCCTTGTGTGTGTCTTGTGGCAAGACCGAAGACAAGAAAAAAGATTCTCAACCTGACCAACCAAAAGATTATCCAGTAGTTACCGTAGAACCTCAGTCGACGGTATTAGATACGGACTATCCTGCAACCCTTCAGGGTCAGCAAAACACTGAAATCCGGCCTAAAATTGACGGTTACATCGATAAAATCTATGTAGATGAAGGAGCGACTGTTCGCAAAGGACAGCCCTTGTTCCGGATTTTTGCCCCCCAGTATGAGCAGGACGTACGTAATGCTCAGGCTGCCATCAAGATTGCCGAAGCGGATGTGAACGCTGCCCAAATGCAAGTCAACAAAGTACGGCCGCTGGTTGAGAAAGACATTATCAGTAAGTATGAACTAGAGTCAGCCGAATATACCCTTCAGTCCAAAAAAGGTACACTTGCTCAGGCTCAGGCTACGCTGGCTAACGCTAGGACCAATCTGGGTTATACGACCGTAACCAGCCCGGTAGATGGTGTAATTGGCCTACTTCCCCTGAAATTGGGAAGTTTGGTAAGTAGCTCGACAAGCACTGCTCTGACAACCGTATCGAGTATCCAGAATGTGTATGCTTACTTCTCTTTAACTGAGAAACAGCTATTGGATTTTTTCCGTGATGCGAAGGGCAACACCATTCAGCAGAAACTGAAAACGGTTCCGCCGGTATCACTGGTGCTGTCAGACGGAACTATCTATTCTCGTAAAGGCCGGGTAGAAACGGCTAGTGGGTTAGTAACTACAGAGACCGGCTCTGCCAGTTTCCGGGCTACTTTTCCTAACCCTGAAGGCTTCTTAAGAAGCGGGGCGACGGGGTCTGTTCGTCTTTCTTCAAAAGTTAATGACGCTCTGATTATTCCGCAAAAAACTACTTATGAACTTCAGGGCAAGCACCTGGTGTATGTAGTAGGAGCAGACTCAACGGTGAAAAGTACTGAAGTCTTCGTAAAACCAACAAACGATGGCCAGTCTTTCATTGTAGAGCGTGGCCTTAAAAAAGGTGAGCGTATTGTGCTGGAAGGAATTTCTACCCTTAAAGACGGTACTAAAATAAAACCAGCTGCTGCCCAAACCAGTGAAATTGAACTGAAGAAAGATACTACAGAGATGAATTAATAAACCTTTCCGCTTAGGTAAGGAATCAAGAATTGGAGAAAAGCCATGTTAAAAAGATTCATTGAAAGGCCGGTATTATCTACCGTAATCTCTGTCATTATTGTCATGTTAGGGGCACTGGGCCTGATTTCCCTGCCGGTTTCCCAATATCCCGAAATTGCTCCTCCAACCGTTCAGGTTTTCGCTACGTATACTGGGGCCAATGCTTCCGTAGTATTAAACAGTGTGATTGTGCCACTGGAAGAGCAAATCAATGGGGTAGAGGACATGACGTACATGACCTCTACAGCAGCCAATGATGGGAGTGCTACTATTACTGTTTACTTTAAATTGGGAACAAACCCTGATTTGGCTGCCGTAAACGTACAGAACCGGGTATCACGGGCAACCAGTTTATTACCCGCTGAAGTAACAAAAGCAGGGGTGCAGACTATCAAGCGTCAGAGTAGTAACGTGTTGATTTTCACGCTGTATAGTGAAAACCCGGCTTATGATCAGACTTTCCTGCAGAACTATGCCAATATTAACATTGTACCTCAGATTAAGCGAGTAACAGGGGTAGGAGATGCGAGTGCATTTGGAACACGAGATTATGCCATGCGTATCTGGCTAAAGCCTGATGCAATGGCAAACTATAAGCTGATTCCGGATGACGTGACATCAGCATTAGCTGAGCAAAATATTGAAGCGGCTCCCGGACAATTCGGCGAAAACGGTGAACAATCGTTTCAATATGTAATCAAATATCCAGGGCGGTTAAAAAATCCAACGGAATTTGAAAACATGATTATTCGGATTACTTCCGATGGTCAGGTACTGCGTTTGAAAGATATTGCCCGTGTGGAATTGGGAGCCCAGAGTTATTCCAGCGTTTCTACCTCGCAGGGAAAACCTTCTGTCGTGTTGGCTATTAACCAGGTAGCTGGTTCAAATGCTCAGGAAGTAATTGCCAATTCATTAACCGTGCTCGAAACGGCTCAAAAATCATTCCCTCCGGGAGTTAAGTATGCGGAGCTGTTGAATGCCAATAATTTCTTAAGTGCTTCAATCGAAAAAGTAATTCATACGCTAATTGAGGCCTTCATTCTGGTATTTATTGTTGTATTCATTTTTCTTCAGGATTTCCGTTCAACGCTTATTCCGGCTATTGCCGTACCCGTGGCAATTATTGGTACTTTCTTCTTCCTGTATGTTTTTGGTTTTACGATTAACCTGCTCACTCTCTTTGCTTTAGTGTTAGCCATTGGGATTGTAGTAGACGATGCCATCGTAGTCGTAGAAGCGGTACACGCCAAGTTAGATCAGGGGTATAAGTCGGCCCGGAAAGCTTCTATTGATGCAATGAGCGAAATCAGCGGGGCAATCGTTTCCATTACCCTGGTTATGGCTGCGGTATTCGTACCAGTAAGTTTTATTAAAGGATCAACGGGAGTCTTTTATCAACAGTTTGGCTTAACACTGGCGGTCTCTATTGTACTGTCGGCTATTAATGCCTTGACGTTGAGCCCTGCCTTATGTGCCCTGTTTTTAAAGCCTCATTCTGGGGAGCATAAAAAGGGATTGTTACCGCGATTCTATACAGCTTTTAATGCTGGTTTTGACGCAGTAACTAGTAAATATAAAAACTCAGTAAGTTTTCTGGCCGCTAAGAAATGGATTGCTCTAGGCATGATCGCCATTTTTGCGGGCATATTTATCTGGTTATTACGCAGTACACCTTCTGGTTTTGTGCCTAATGAAGACCAGGGGACTATTTTCGCGAATATTACCTTGCCTCCTGCTTCTTCACTGGAACGGAGTACGGCAGTAGCCAATCAGGTAGATAGTATTGCTCATACCATCGATGCCATACACGCGACGACTCGTATTGCTGGACGGAGTATCATTAGTGGAAGTGGTAGCTCGTATGGGATGGTAATCATGGAGCTAAAAGACTGGAAAGAGCGGCCCGATAAAGACGTAAATGCTGTTATCAAGGAGTTGTTTGCCAGGACGGGCCATATCCGTGAGGCCCAGATTGTCTTTTTCTCCCCTCCAACTATTCAGGGTTTTGGTACTAGTAACGGGTTTGAGTTCCAGTTACAGGATCGCATGGGCGGAACAATTGATAATCTTTTCAAAGTTAATAATGACTTTTTAGCGGCCTTAACCAAACGCCCTGAAATTCAATACGCCACTACTTCCTTTAACCCAACTTTTCCTCAATACATGATCACGGTCAATGTGGCACGTACAAAAGAAGCTGGCTTAACCGTAAATTCAGTATTGAATGCTCTGCAAGGTTATTTTGGTGGAGTTTATGCTTCGAACTTTAATCAGTTTGGGAAGCAGTATCGGGTTATGATCCAGGCTGACCCCGCGTATCGGGCTAATCCAGAAAGTTTAAATTCGATTTACATCCGTAACTCGAACTCGGTTATGGCTCCTCTGTCTGAATTCGTAACAATGACCCGCGTATACGGGCCCGAAACCATCACTCGATTTAACCTGTTTACGTCCGTGTCCATTACGGGTTCTCCAAATGCCGGATATAGTTCTGGGGATGCCATTAAAGCTATTGAAGAAGTAGCAGCTCAGACATTACCTCAGGGATATGGTTATGAATTTTCGGGAATGACTCGAGAAGAAATTACGAGTGGGGGACAAACAATCTACATTTTTATCCTCTGCCTGGTATTCGTATACTTCCTGTTGAGTGCCCAGTATGAAAGCTATATCTTGCCCTGGGCTGTATTGCTATCCTTACCATTAGGTCTGGCTGGAACATTCATCTTTGCCAATCTCTTCGGAATTGAGAATAACATTTACTTACAAATCACAATCATTATGCTGATTGGTCTGTTAGCGAAAAATGCGATTCTGATTGTGGAGTATGCGGTAGAACGCAGGCGGCACGGTATGAGTATCGTACAAGCCGCTATTGAAGGTTCAGAAGCTCGTTTACGTCCTATTCTGATGACTTCTTTTGCCTTTATTTTAGGTCTGTTGCCACTGATGTTTGCCAGTGGAGCCGGAGCGAAAGGAAACCGTTCCATCGGTACAGGAGCCGTAGGAGGGATGTTAATCGGAACACTATTAGGGGTCTTCGTGATCCCGGTACTCTTTATCATTTTCCAGAGTTTACAGGAACGAATCAGTGGTTCACCCAAAACCGTACAGACCGAAGAGAAATCACACGCAGACTTAATGTCTGGGAATTAAGCAATTGATTGATCAAACAGTATGGCTCCCATCTGAATTTAAGTAATGAGTTATGAATAAATCATTTTTGCGGCAAGCTTTTCTGGTCATAGTGTTGATTCAGATACTTGCGGCTTGTAAAGTAACCCAGACGTATAAACGGCCCGATGTCAAAACTCAAGACTTATACCGGGGCGTTACCGGTACCGATACTAACACGCTGGCAGATTTACCCTGGCGTACGTTGTTTCCGGATACAACCTTACAGCATCTTATTGAAGAGGGGTTGGCCAATAATCTGGATTTGAAAACGGCCGTAGCCCGCATTAAAGTAGCTGAGGCCAATTTGTATCAGGCTCGAATGGCCTTTTTTCCCGCCGTGACAGGTAATGCCATTGCTACGAAAGCAAAAATACCTTCAGTGCCTAGCTCTGCAACGGGTTTTGCTTCGCAACAATTTCAACTGTACGTCAATGCCAGTTGGGAAGCCGATCTGTGGGGAAAACTAAGTAGTGCAAAAAAGGCATATATAGCTGCTTTACTGCAAAGTGAAGCTTACCGACGAGCCGTGCAGACGCAACTGATTGCCAACATTGCTAACAACTATTATTTGCTTCTTTCGTACGATGCCCAACTGAAAATAACCCAACAGACGGTTCAATATTGGGTAGATAACGTTGCTACAATGAAGCTTCTGAAGGAAGCAGCCATAGTAACGGGTGCGGCTGTGGTACAGAGTGAAGCCAGCCAATATGCCGCAGAAACGACTATCCCGACGTTGAAACAGAACATTCGGGAAACCGAAAACGCCCTTTCAATTCTATTGGGTAAAGCTCCCGGTGCCATTAATCGTACCACTATGGAAGCTCAGACGACAATTGATAGTTTACCTACAGGGATATCGGCTCAGCTGTTAAGCCATCGCCCGGATGTACAACAGGCAGAGTATGCGTATGTTAATGCTTTTGAGTTAACTAACTCGGCTCGGGCGTATTTCTATCCTACGTTGACGCTTACGGCCAATGGAGGTCTTTCAAATGTGATATTTTCAAGCCTATTTTCGTCAGCATCCATTTTTGGGAACATTGCTGCCGGCTTAGCTCAACCCATTTTTAACCGGGGCCTTAACACGGTGCGATTAAGAACGTACCAAGCTCAGCAGGAACAAGCCTTATATTCGTTTCAAAGCACCCTCTTTACGGCCGGACAGGAAGTTTCAAATGCTTTATTTGCCTATGAAACAGCTACCGAACGGGCCCGCATTCGTCAGAATCAGTTAACAGCCCTGGTGAAATCAGTAGATTATACCAGGGAATTATTGAAGTATAGTTCGGCTAACTATACCGAAGTTCTGGTAGCACAGCAAAGCTTGCTTTCGGCTCAATTGAGTAGCGTTAACGATCGTTTGCAACAATTACAATCTGTAGTAAATCTCTACCGTGCCTTAGGTGGTGGCTGGAGACAGTGAAAAGCCCGACTGCCAAATTGGTAGTCGGGCTTTACTTTTTATGGCTTAGCGGCCTAACCAGTTTTTAAAATCGGTGATCCGATCACCGCTTACAAAAACTTCCTGCTTCAAGTCGGGGTCCAGATCTACTTTTAGTTTACCTGCCGAATAGGTATGCACCGTATGAATGGCTGAAAACGAAACCAGAAACTGACGGTTTAACCGGAAAAAACGCTTCGGATCGGTAAGCTGACTTAATTTATCCAAACTATATTCTACGGGTAATTTCTGACCTTCCTGCGTGACGAGGAAGGTTATTTTGTCTTCCGAAAAAAAATATGCAATGTCGGCGGTTTCAATACTTCTGATTTTTGTGCCTATTGAAACCATAAACCGATCCTTGTAGTCAACATTCTGAGGCTTGTTAATCAGTTGTAATAGGGAGCGGAGGTCGGGTTGTACGTGAAGAGTCTTGAATTTATCCAGAGCCGCCTTCAATTCCGCCGGATCAATAGGTTTAAGCAGATAATCGATACTGTTTACCTTAAAAGCCCGGATGGTATACTCATCGTAAGCCGTGGTGAAAATGATGGGGATTGTGAGCGAAATCTGATCAAAGATGGAAAAGGCCAGCCCGTCTTCCAGGTGAATATCCATAAAAGCCAAATCGGGTTTTGGATTTTCCTGAAACCATTCAACCGCTTCACTGACGGAAGGTATTTTAGTAATCACCTGTATGCTGGGATCGTACTTACGAAGTAAGTTCTCAAGCCGCTCGGCGGTCAGATACTCGTCTTCAACAATAACTACGTTCATACAATTAAAGGAATTTTAACCACAAACATACCATCCTGTTCACCGTACCAGACGGGCCGGCTGGTCAGGATGTTATACCGTGCGGTAATGTTTTTTAGTCCGACTCCGGTTGATACTTCCGGCTGTAAGCGGGGGCTCAATCCGTTCTCAACAATCAGCGTATTTCCTTCAACGCGTATCCGTACGCGAAGCGGGGTTTTGGTTGACATGCTAGTATGTTTTACGGCATTTTCTACCAGAAGCTGAAGCGTTAGCGGAGCAATCCGGTATTGTTCCTGCACCTGTTCGGGTACCTGAATTTCAACATCAAATTTTTCTCTGAAGCGAATTTTCAGAAGAAACGTATAAGACTGGATAAAATCCAGCTCAGTTTTTAAAGAAACCAGGTCATTATCTTTCTGTTCAAGAATATACCGATACGATTTGGATAACTGAGCAATGAATTTTTCAGAGAGCTCTGCATCTATGTGTACAACGGAGGAAAGAATACTCAGGCTATTGAACAAAAAGTGCGGATTAACCTGGTTTTTTAGAGCCGCAAACTGGGCCTGTACATTTTCTTTTTCGAGCCGTTCGGAACGTACCTGAATCTCTTTAATGTGCTGGTAAGCCCGAATACTGGCCGTCAGGTAAAAAGTAAAGAGCATTACAATGACCGAGAAACTGTTATTAAATCGGTCAAAGAGAGCTTCCACCTGTTGTGAAGGCCGATCTTTTGGGGGCAGAATATGCTCCGGAGGGAAAATAAAATGCCTAATGCTAAAATACATATGTAGCCCTCCCTGCAAGGCCATATTATAGAGTAGAGCCAACGCTAGTGAAGCCACTAGAGACGTTAGCTGGGCAGGAAGGCGAAATTCAAGTAAATAGTTTTCTCCGTAGCGTTGGAACAACTGTTGCTGAATCCAGTCGGCAACGCCCAACCATATGAAAAACAGAACAACATTTATTAACCAGTATGGCAAAGCGAAGCCAAAATAGAAATGGAAATTAATAAAATGATGAATTCGCTCCGGAACGGTTACGTATAAAACAATAACCGAATAGATGCTCGCCAGACTTAAAGCAAGTTGCCATCTTTGTTGAGGAGATATTCGGTTAGCCATTTTAGAGATGCATAATTTCGTAACAAAGGTGAAATAATGCATGATGCACAACAAATCAAAGCTGACGAATGCCGTATTCTATCTGATGAATCGGTTTTTCATGGATTTAAGTATATCGCTTGGTTTGCTAGGGGTTTTAGTAAGAACATTTCCTCTTTGTTAATAGGGGTTTAACCTTTGGAGCTTTAAAAATTTGTTCTCTGAACATATATACATTAATTTCCTGAAATTGTAATAATGGGCTTTAACTCGGTTAATGCTAAGAGTATTCCATTTAAAAACCCTAAAAGGACGTAACTTCTAACCACTTATGAGAAAAACTTTGGTAGCCATTGGTACGTTACTGATATCAGCACTGGCCTGTCAGCCTAAAAAAGAAGCAGATTCTGCGGCTATCAAGCTATTGGTGCTTGATCCAGGCCATTTTCATGCCGCCTTAGTGCAGAAGTCTATGTATGAAGGGGTTAGCCCTGATGTGCATGTGTATGCCCCGGAAGGAGCAGAAGTAAAAGCCTATCTCGATAAAATTGAGAAGTACAATACCCGGCCCGAAGCCCCAACCCATTGGAAAGAAGAGGTATACAAGGGCTCAGATTATCTGGCTAAAATGTTGCAGGATAAATCTGGTAATCTGGTCATTCTGGCGGGGAACAATCAGAAAAAGACAGACTATATTCAGAAATCAGTTGAAGCAGGCCTGAATGTACTTTCTGATAAGCCTATGGCAATTAATGCCGAAGGATTCGAAACGCTCAGGCGAGCCTTCGCCACTGCCGATCAGAAAAAAGTATTGCTCTATGACATCATGACGGAGCGGTATGAGATCACGAATACCCTACAGCGGGAGTTGGCTCAGTTGCCTGAATTATTTGGCGAATTACAGAAAGGCACTCCCGAACAGCCTGGTGTAGTGAAGGAAAGTGTTCACCATTTCTTTAAATATGTTTCAGGCGAAGCCCTGGTGCGGCCAGCCTGGTTTTTTGATGTCAAACAACAAGGGGAAGGACTTGTGGATGTGACTACTCACCTGGTTGACTTGATTCAATGGGCTTGTTTTCCGGATCAAACACTTGATTATCAGAAAGATGTGCGAGTATTGAATGCCAAACACTGGACTACGCCTATTACGCCATCGCAGTTTAAACTCGTTACCAAAAGCGATACCTACCCAGCGTTCCTTACGAAAGATTTGAAAGACAGTGTTTTGAATGTTTACTCAAATGGTGAGTTGAATTATACCCTCAAGGGCGTGCATGCCAAAGTATCTGTTATCTGGAATTTTCAGCCACCTGCTAACGCAGGCGACACGCATTATTCGATCATGCGAGGCTCAAAAGCAAATCTGATTATTCGTCAGGGAGCGGAACAGAAATATAAGCCAATGCTTTATATTGAGATTGCTCAGAAAAGTACTCCCGAATACGAAAAAGCAGTGGAAGCTCAGGTAAAAACACTTGAAGGCAGGTACCCCGGGATTTCATTGAAGAAAACAAAAGTAGGTTGGGAGGTAGTGATTCCAGAGAAATATGCCAATGGTCACGAGGCTCATTTTGCTCAGGTAGCTCAGAAATATTTACAATTTCTGAAAGATGGCAAACTACCCGAATGGGAAGTGCCTAACATGATCACGAAATATTACACTACTACTCAGGCCCTGAAAATGGCTACGAATGGTAAGTAAATAAATAAAAGCCCCCCGCCAATTGGCGGGGGATTTCTTTTACTCAGTAACGGTTGTTTTAGGAATTTTTACACGGGGTACTCCGGGTTGAGCAGACGCTCGCTTATTAGCCGGTTTTTTATTCTTCTTTTTACGTCCCCACCAAATGTAAAAGCCCGTAATAGGCAAACTGGCACAAATCAAGCTAGCAAAAAATGCCAGAATCTTACCTGGTAAACCCAAAATAGCTCCTACGTGAATGTCGTAGTTCATCCGTTTGATCTTATCGGCAATCTCCGCATTTTCAAAGGTCTCTGAAAAGGAACTTTTAGTAGTAATGTCTTTCAACGAATATTGATCGTAGGCTCGAATTTGACGTTTGTAATAAGTGCCCCATTCTGGGCTGTGATCGATGCGAATAATATCTGCTTTCTTTTTAGGAAATGAAATACTGACGTATCCATCCGATAAATCATATTGCTTGCCAAGTCGTTGCCAAAGATGATCAACGGGTGGAAGAGACCCATGAGCCGTTTGGGTTGTATCTGAAAGGGCGGGTTTGAATGTAGGCATTGTTTTACC
>JASGGE010000116.1:0-12596 GCA_047605205.1 Siphonobacter sp. | reverse complement strand
CTTCTACTTTAATGGGTTTGCCGGTAATTTCGAGGAAGTCCGCGTGAAGTAATGAATCGTTCACGGGGTGGAATTGAGTATCCTGAAGAATGGCCTTATGAATATCACCTTCGATGTTTAAGGTTACTTCGTAAGCATCTGGCGTGAAGAGAAGGTCACGGAACAGGATCGTGGGAGCATAGAAGTGAATCTGTTCGGCACCACCGTAAACTACTGCGGGTACATAGCCTTCGATACGAAGATCTTTCGATTCCTTCTTACCGAGATTCGCTCTTTTATACCCTACAATCTCGAGCTGTTTCATTGGTTTTAAATTTAAGCCTTAAGTGTACTTAAAGCAGGTTTTAGTAATTAATAAAAAGAGAACTGATAGATTCGTGATCACGAATACGGCCAATGGCTTTTGCAAAAAGCTCAGCTACTGACAGTACGGTAATTTTTGAATTTTGCTCTTTCAGTGGAATAGTATCCGTTACGATTAATTCTTCTAATACTGAATTTGCAATGTTATTGTAAGCCTTTTCTGAAGACATTACAGGGTGGGTACAAACCGCCCGAACCGATTTTGCTCCTTTGTCAAGCAGTAATTGTGCGGCCTTACAGATCGTACCACCTGTATCAATTAAGTCGTCTATCAGAATGACGTTAGCATCTGTGACATCTCCAATTAATTGCATGGACGCAATTTCATTGGCCTTTTTACGAAATTTGTCGACAATGACCAGGTTAGAACCGGGAAAAAAGCCGGCAAACTTACGCGTGCGTGCTACACCACCTACGTCAGGTGAGGCAAAAACCAGATTGTCCAGATTTTTTGACCGGATGTAAGGTACTGATATAGAAGCCCCTTCCAAATGATCTACCGGAAAATCAAAGAATCCCTGTATCTGACCAGCGTGTAAGTCCATCGTAATTAAACGATCAGCACCGGCAGCAGTTAACAGGTTCGCTACCAGCTTGGAGCCAATCGCTACCCGTGGTTTGTCTTTCCGATCCTGGCGTGAATACCCAAAATAAGGAATTACGGCGGTAACGTGGTGAGCCGAAGCCCGGCGGGCTGCATCAATCAGGAGCAGTAACTCCAGCAGATTTTCGGCAGGAGTGAACGTACTCTGAATAATGAATACATCACATCCCCGGATTGACTCATCAAAACTGGGCGAGATTTCACCGTCAGCAAAGCGTTGCACTGTGACAGTTCCCAGATCTTTGCCGTAATAACGGGCAATTTTCTGAGCCAGATACTGTGTAGAATTACCTGAGAAAATTTTTACTGGATTGGAAGCCATCACTCTCCTAAAAAATTAAGCCGCAAAGGTAGGCAAAAAGCTCTGGAATTTGCCTATTGCTGCTTGAAAAAATGGTATATGTCAGAAAAATGCCATTTTAATCCAGCTGATTTTTTCAAAATAACGGTCACTTTGTTTATAAATCTGGACTTTCGAGGTTTTTTCTTCATTAAACCATAATCCCTGAATATCCTGTGAAAAAGCAGAATAACAACTGATTAGCGTACTAATGAATGCGAAAATCGTTTTCATATCAGGCGTCGTTCAATGATACGTGCATATAGAGCTGTCGTGAAAAAGGCAGCCAGCATGCCAACGATGGCCCCCACTAGTACATCGAGCGGATAATGTGCCCCGACATAGATACGGCTGTAAGACACGAGGGCGGCCCATAGAAATAAATACTTTGTCCAGGGATTTTCCCGGCCGAGCAATAAAAATACCGTTAAGGCAAAGCCAAAGCTATTGGCTGCATGGCTGGAAGCAAAGCCATAGCTTCCACCACACTCCCAGACTACGTGAACCATGCGTTCAATGCGGGCTTCGTGGCAGGGGCGGAGGCGAGCTACCCAGGGTTTTAGAATACTGCTGGTAATCTGATCTGCCAATGCTATGGTTCCAACGCAGGTCAGGATAATACCAGGGGCTTTGCGTCGGTATTTCCAGATGAGCCACGCCACAAAAATTCCGTAAAACGGAAACCAGAAATCCCGATCCGAAATCCAGTACATGATCGGGTCGAGCCAGGAAGTATGGGCACCATTCAGGGCTAGAAAAACCTCGGTATCTATTTCATTCATGAACTAAACCCTAATACGTCACGTACCCGTTTAATAGTTTGGCCGGCAATAGCCCTGGCTTTTTCTTCGCCCTGCTGTAATTCTTTTTCCAGCTCGGGCAAATTATTCATATAATAGGTAAAACGTTCGCGTTCGGTGGCGAAGCGTTTTAGCAATAACTCATAAAGTGCCTGCTTTGCATGACCATACCCGTAATTACCACCCCAATAATTCTGCCGCATTTGTTCGGTTTCTTCTGGTGTAGCCAATAACGCGTAAAGCGTAAAGGTGGTATCAGTTTCCGGGTTTTTAGGAGCTTCAAGCGGAGTTGAATCCGTGACGATGCTCATTACCGATTTGCGAAGCTCTTTATCTGTTTCAAAAATATTGATATAGTTGTTATATGATTTTGACATCTTCCGTCCGTCCGTTCCGGGGATAGTCATAACATTTTCACTAATTCGTGCTTCTGGCAAGACCAGAATGTCGCCGTATTTACTGTTGAATGATGCTCCAATATCACGTGACATTTCCAGGTGCTGACGCTGGTCTTTCCCAACCGGAACCAGATTTGCATCATATAACATAATATCGGCCGCCTGTAAGACTGGGTACACAAATAAACCAGCATTCACGTCCGACAAATTTTCAGCTTTGTCTTTAAATGAATGGGCATTAGCCAGCATGGGGTAAGGTGTGAAGCAGTTTAGATACCAGTTCAATTCGGTATGTTCTGGTACGCGGGATTGCCGCCAGAACACATTCTTTTCCGTATCAAAGCCACAGGCAAGCCAGGCGGCGGCAATAGCATAGGTATATTCACGACGCAGAGCCCCATCTTTCAATGAAGTGAGCGAGTGCAAATCAGCAATAAAGAAGAAAGATTCGTTAGAAGGATCTTTAGAAAGTTCGATCGCCGGAAGAATTGCCCCCAGAATGTTGCCAAGGTGGGGCCGTCCTGAACTTTGAATACCCGTAAGAATGCGAGCCATTACGAAAACAGTTAACAAAAAGTGATGCAACTCCTCAGAGAAGCCTAATTTTACACAAAACTGCAACCCACAATTCGCAAACAAAAATTTAACTCGAACACAAATGCCGCAAATTCCAAATACAAGCCTTCACTTCTTAATCGAACTGGCTCATAATAACACACGTGAATGGTTTCAGGCCAATAAAAAACGTTGGGAAGGGGTTAAGTCAAATTTTGAAGAAACTATTCGTGATTTAATTCGTCGGATTGGTCAATTCGAGAATCTGGACGGGGTTCGCGTTCAGGATTGCAATTATCGCATTGCCCGGGATGTTCGTTTTTCGCCAGACAAGTCACCGTATAAAACCTGGCTGTCCGCAAGTTTCGGCGAGGGAGGCCGTAAATCAGGTAAAATGGATTATTACCTGCATATTCAGCCAGGTGGTGAATCTTTTCTGGGCGGAGGAATGTATGAAGCTGATGCCGTACAGCTGGCTAAATTCCGGCAGGAGGTGGATTATAATTCGGAGGGATTAAAGTCAATCATTAATGCTCCTGAATTTTTGAATCATTTTGGTAAACCATACGGCAATTCTTTAAAAACGGCACCAAAAGGGTATCCGAAAGACCATCCTGAAATAGAATTATTGCGGCATACCCAACTCTTTTTCTATCATAAGTTTACGGATCAGGAGGTTACTTCGCCTCAGTTTACTGAATGGGTAGAAAAATCGTGTCTGATTTTAAAACCGTATCTGGATTTCTTAAATGTGATCTTTGAAGAATCATCAGAACAAAAATTTGAGTTATAGGATATGCTTTTTTAATTGCTGATAATCAGTGATATAGTAATGCTTTTAACAATAAGCCATTTGGCTGGGTTATTGTCTTGGCGGTGCTATATACTTTTATTAGCCATAACCTGTACATTCAAACCTGAATGAAAAAAACACTTTCTGAAGCTGGAATGAACTTTCGCGTTCAGAAACCGTTTAACGTTCAAATTCCTATCATCATTAATTTGTCAAGATAATGGCTCATAAAGCAATTGAAGCAACAGACAGCAACTTTGAAGAACTGATCAATTCGGATAAACCAGTATTAGTGGATTTTTGGGCTGAATGGTGCGGACCCTGTAAAATGATTGGCCCGGCTGTTGAAGAACTGGCTGGTGAATACGAGGGCAAAGCCGTAGTTGCTAAAATGGATGTTGACGCCAATAGCGTAACTCCTTCTAAATTCGGTATTCGTAGTATTCCGACTTTGATGATCTTCAAAAATGGAGAACTTGTTGATAAAGTAGTAGGTGCAGTACCTAAGCCTGTATTGGCTCAGAAACTGTCTGCTCAGCTATAATTTTAGTGTTTGTGTTTGTAAACGGGCCGAATTGGAGTTATCTGATTCGACCCGTTTTTTTGATATTATTTTTCCACCTTTCCGCCGTTGTTTAAGCAAAGCGTCAGTAACAACTATTATTCGTCAAAATTGACGTCACCACAACATCAAGCGGTCAGGAGTCTTCAATGGCTTCAAGGATAATACGGCAAGCTTTATGAATTTCTTCTTTGGTAATGGTTAGAGGAGGAGCAATCCGCATGGCATTGTCACAGAACAAAAACCAGTCAGTAATGACGCCTTTGGAAATGCCTCGGTCGATAATTGGTTTTAATTCTTCGAAGTTGGCAAACTCTACTGCCATCATTAATCCCTGATTTCGAATCTGTCTGATTTTGGAATGCTGAAGCAATTCTATGAAAAGAGCTGTTTTCTGAGGCACTTCCGCACACAAATTTTCCGACAGAATCGTTTGTAAGGTTGCCAGCGAAGCTGCCGCACTGACCGGGTGGCCGCCAAATGTGGTGATATGACCCAAAATAGGCTGATTTTTAAAGACTTGCATAATAGCCATTGGAGCCATAAATGCTCCAATGGGCATGCCACCGCCCATCCCTTTAGCCGATAATAAAATGTCAGGAACCACTCCGAAGCCTTCAAATGCCCAGAATGTACCCGTTCGACCAAAGCCTGTTTGGATTTCGTCAAAAATTAGTAAGGCTCCCTGTTCGGTACAACGCTGACGCAAGGCTTGCAGGTATGCCTTATCAGGTACACGTACGCCCGACTCCCCTCCAATCACTTCAATAACAACGGCTGCCGTATGATGGGTAATGTACGATACGTCATCCGGATTTCCATGTTGAATATGACGTATGCCGGGGAGGAGTGGGCGAAAAGCTTGCTTGAAAAACTCAGCCCCTGCCAGGCTCAAAGCTCCTTGCGTAGAGCCATGATAGGCATTTTTACAGGAAATAATTTCAGTACGGCCGGTATATCGCTTGGCCAGTTTCATTGCTCCTTCAACGGCTTCGGTTCCTGAATTGGTCAAATACACATTATCAATTGAATAACCGGCTGGTGTATGATATTTCTCGAGGGTTTTTACCAGAGCCTGAGCTAACTGAATCTGCGGTGCCTGTATATATTCTCCATAGACCATCGTATGCAGATACCGATCAAGTTGATGTTGAATAGCCTTCAGAACACTGGGATGGCGATGGCCAACATTCGAAACCCCAATTCCCGAAATCAAATCCATATAGGTTGTTCCATCGGGCCCGTATAGATAAATACCTTCGGCTCTATCTATTTCAATAGCTAATGGAAAATCGGAAGTTTGGGCTAAATAGCTTAAAAATAGCTGACGCTGTTGCATGGGAATATTGACCGACTGGATCAGTCTATTATAAAAAGAATCGTCTGCCTACAAAAATAGACAGACGTTATCTGGTAAGACATTCAAGTTTTACTTTTCGAAAAAACAGGCTGTTCCACCTACCCAGGTAAAATCTTTATTGAAGCGGACCCCAATCATTTCACCACGACTCAGGCGACTTAAACTGGTTACCAATATGGGTCGTTCAGCCTGATCGGGCCACAGATACAACATGCGTATTTCACATTTGATCCTACCGTCGGGGGCTACAATTACTGGTTCATATTGTACTTTTCGCTGTAAAATATAATTTTCCGGATCGCTAATACTTGTTAAATCTTCAAGGCTGGGATTAAGATTAACGCCCATACCTGCAAAACTAAATAAAGGCTTCAGTACATAATTACCTAAATCACTTGGGAAGTTACCCTGATAATCTGATAAATACCTGGTTTCGGGTAGGTATGGTGACTGAAGGAGGGGTAATGTATACTTCGAAATCCTGAAAAACCAGTTTGGATGCCCTACCCAGCTGACATCCACATCATCGGTAAAATGGAAGTCTGTTTTTAAGTCCGGAAAACTTTGGAGATCATCAAAAATCAGGCGGTTATAAATTCGCCGGATGGGTGTTTTGATACCGTCCCGATCATAGAATAACTGACGGCCTTCTTTGATGATTTTAGTATAACAAACAGGACGGATACCAAGAAACTTTTCAGTAACGTAAAAGTCAACCCGGGTCTTCTGTTGCTCAGGATAAATTTCAAGGAGAATGCAATGAGCTGGGTCTTCGTCACCGACAATTACTTCACGAAGTTTGTCAACATAGCCCTCAAAACCGTCGACGTTAAAACTCCAGGATAAGCTTTCTGGTATTGGAAATAGTTTTTTAAAAGTTTCTGGTAAATAACTCTGAAACCCAAAAAGTGAGGGAAAGCCTTGAAATTCAATTAACTGCGGGGTTAATTCGCCTGTTTCATTCCGACATATTGCAAAATCAATGGCCAGGAAACTCGTATGAGCGTTTTCATTCGGAACTCGCTGTCCGGGTGGAATGGCTCCATCGGTTTTTTCGACAAAATCAGGGGAGACAATGGTATTAATAAACGATTCACAGGCAGTTACCAACTTTTCACGTAAGGCTGATGGCACAAATACTGGCGTTTCTGCTACCCGAAAATCAAGCTGGTTATTCCAGTCCTGATGAATTGTCTTAATCAAATGCTCGTATTGTTCTTCCGTAAATGCTGCGTTATAAGCCTGCCGAACCGATGGAATCATAATAGGTCTGGAGTTTTGGGGTTGTGGTGGAGTTGGTTAGATTCCAGGATTATCCCTAAACTGGTTTTCTTATGAAAGTTTAAGGTAAGCATCTCTAAGGAACGTCGGGATGATAACTGATTCCGTTAGCAGGATTTTATCAGGGTCGTTGAGATGGTCAATCATGCTCTGGTATTTTTCAGAGCCATGTTCTGAAATAACAGCCAGTTGACGTTCTGGCTGCTGGAAATAGTGAGACATCCCGATGGCATCAGCTTCCGGATGAAACTGGGTGCCAATTATTTCCCCTGAGAAACGAATGGCCATGATGGCCCGTTCAAGAGGTACGTGTGGACGAATTTTTTCCCGGCAAAGTACCTTGGCTCCTAATTCGCTGATCCTGAGCGGATCGGCGTTAATGAGTTGATAATCGCGAGAATCTACTGCCCAGAACGGATCGGGGAGAAGTTCAAAATAAGGTTCATCGTAACCATTAGCTGTTTTGTGAATCGGAAAGGTTCCGAAACTCGTAGACTTGCGTTTAGTGATCTGCCCAATTCCCAGATGATGACTCACCATCTGAAAGGAATGACAAATCAGAAACATGTATTTCTTCCGCTCGGCAGTTTGGTTATGAGCAAATAACTGGTCTATTAGTTCGAAATAAGCCGTTCCCCATTCGCCCGTATCTAAGGGGTCACCGGGGCCACCGGTAGAAATGAAAATATCAAAGTCATTCAGTTGCGGAACGGTTAGGGTGCGGCGGACATCAAACGTCTCAACATTCACTGCTCCAGCTTCATCTGAAAATTCTTTTACAAGCTGATAAATGCATCGCATTCCCTCGTTTGGAACGCCGTTATACATATCTAAAATGGCCAACCGTATATCTTTCATAACTGATAGAAATCCCAACGTAATTAAGTAGGCAGTGAGTGATAAAAATGCAAAGATCGGTATCTCTGGTGACAAGCCCAATTTTTTGAAGATTCAACTCTGTTTTGAAGTTGACCCTTCAAAGGCAGCTAGCGTACTCCGTGCTGGGTTTCCTGAACAATGTAATCCACGACGCGGTTTAGATCATGAGTTTGTTCCCAAACGGCAAGCTGGCGATCGGCTCCGGTTCCCATTTGTAAAATAGTATTGATGTATTCAACCTCTTTTCGGCTTCCTAAATCATCCACTACATCGTCGATAAAGGCTAGTAATTCCTGAGCGAGTGTAGCATAGGGAACTTCTTCCTGACGGCCAAAATCAATTAATTTTCCGGAAATACCATAACGGGCAGCCCGCCATTTGTTTTCGCTGATTAGAGCATTGCGGTATAGGCGGAAGTTCAGATTCTGTTGCATGAGTTTGTAAATCTTTGCAACCAGAGCCTGCATAATGGCGGCCAGGCAAATGGTTTCATCCACTCGCATAGGAATATCGCAAATGCGGAATTCTACGGTATCAAAATGCGGATGCAGGCGAATGTCCCACCAGATTTTTTTGCCGTCGTCAATGCAATTGGTTTTAATGAGCAGATTTACATACTCATCATATTCATTAGCGGAAGCAAAATATTCGGGTATGCCTGTGCGTGGAAATTTATCGAAAACTTTAGAACGGTAACTTTTAAAACCCGTATCGCGGCCACACCAGAAGGGGGAATTGGTGCTCAGGGCGTAAATATGCGGTAAAAAATATCGCACGGCATTCATAATCTCCAGGCCTTCGTTGCGGCTGGGTATGCCTACGTGTACGTGTAAACCAAAAATAAGATTCGAACGGGCGACATCACGCATTTCGCTGATAAGCTGGTCGTAGCGGGGATTGGGTGTAATCAACTGATCTACCCAGTCGGAAAAGGGGTGAGTGCCAGCCGCCGCAATTTTTAAATTTTGCTTGTCGGCCAGCTCCATAATTTCCCGACGAAGGTAGGTTACCTCTTCCCTGGCTTCCTGAATGTTCGTGCAAATATTGGTTCCTACTTCTACAACGGCCTGGTGCATTTCTGCTTTGACACGTTCATGAAGAACAATTTTGCCCCCTTCGACAATCTTGCTCATGTGCGAACGGAGTTCGCGGGTATCGGGGTCGATGGTCTGAAATTCTTCTTCAATACCAAGAGTGAACACAGGCATAGGGAGAATTAATAAAAAGTGATGAAGGAAAAGCCCGAGCTAGTCAGGCTTATTTGATTTTTTGGGATTTTGGCTCCTTAACTGGCTTTTCGGCAGTTTTTGGGGCTTTCGGTGGCTTAGGTGTTGCTGGAGCCAATGTTTCAACATTTCCTTTACTTAGACTTTGCAAGCTCTGATTCATGGCTCCAACCCGAGAGAATTGTCCCCATGTCAAATTCATTTTATCATCCTGATGAGCCATTGCTTTTTCAATGGCATAGGTAGCGGCTGTTTCAACCACCCACTCAAAATTCTCTGGCCCTACCGAGTTAATATCTGCATCTGGGGCAGGGTTACAGAAATCAATGGCATAAGGTATACCATCCCGAATGGCAAATTCAACGGTATTGAAGTCATACCCCAAAGCCTTATTGAGCCTTAGTACATAATCTTCCATGGTTTTAATCAATGCCGGGTTATCCGGGAAATTAGCTACATAACGCAGGTGATGCGGATTGCGGGGTTCGTAAGGCATAATCCGAACGTACTTACCTCCAATGCAGTAACAACGGTAATACGCATCAAAATCAATGGCTTCCTGAAGAAGCATTACCAACTGACCGGTTTCACTATAAGCAGTATATAATTCATTTGCATCATCAACCTTATAGACGTTTTTCCAGCCGCCACCCGAATGCGGTTTCATAAAGGCTGGAAAGCCAATATACGAGAAGATATCATCCCAGGGCATCATCTTCAGGTTGGAAAACGAAGTGTCCTGCGTATCGGTAGGACGTTCTTTGGAAGGCAATAGCACTGTTTTAGGTACGGGTACGCCTAGTTTTGTCGCCAGACAGTTATTGAAAAACTTTTCATCGGCACTCCACCAGAAAGGGTTATTGATTACGGCCGTGCCCGTTAAAGCAGCATTTTTCAGGTAAGCCCGGTAAAAGGGAACATCCTGTGAAATGCGGTCAATGATAACGGCATATTCGGTGGCTTCGCCTTGAACCACTTTTCCTACACTTACTGGTTCGGCAATAATGCCTTCGGGAGCTTTTTCATTAACACGTTTTACAAAAGCCTCAGGAAAGGTGCGTTCCATTCCGTGGAGAATTCCAATCTTTTTCATGATATAAGGTTAAAATGACCGATTTGCGTTTTGAGAATTGGCTTGTTAAATCGTTGATAAATATTCCGGAAACATTTCTCGCCAGATGGGCCAGTCGTGTGTGCCATGCCAGCGAATATCAAGCCAGTGATGGATGTGTTTCTGGTTCAGGATGGAAGAGAGGCGTTCGGTTTCGGGTTTGCAGAAATCAGCACTACAGGTTCCCAGAATAATCTTCATCTTCCATAGCTCCGGATTGTTTGCATTGGGCAGATAATCGGGCGGGTTGTTAAAATAAACGTTATCATCATAATACCCATTCATGAAATCCCGGATATCAAAAGCAGCTCCCATCGTAAACAAATGAGATACCTTTTCGGGATGTTTAAAAGCATAATTAGCCGCCTGAAAGCCGCCGAAACTACAACCCGCAACAGCTATTTCAGGTACACTACATTCCCGCTGAATCCAGGGAACGAGTTCCTCATTTAGAAAGCGGTCGTATTGAATAGCGTTTAGAATGCGTAAAGAAGGGTGTAGATGTTTACCATACCAGGAATCCCGATCAATCGAGTCAACGCAGTATAGCTTTACTTTCCCTTGCTCAACCAATGGGCGGACGGCTTCTATTAATTTAAAGTCTTTGGCTTCATAATAACGTCCCATAGTGGTTGGGAAAATCAGGACTGGGTACCCCCAATGGCCGAAAATCAGTAACTCAATATCTCGACCAAGCCGATGCGAATAATATTTAATATAATTTTCTTTCACGTAACGAAGTTTTCTTTTTCCGAAGAATAGAGAGTTTTTTCGTTCTCTCCAAATTTTTAATGGTTATTATGATTATTAAAAATAAAATTCAGCTTTAATAAGTTATACACATGAAATAATATTTGGTTTAGGTTGAAATTGATTTTAGTGTTTTTTACTAACTTACAATCTTTTACTAAAATACGGGTATATTTTACCTCAGTTTGTTTCATCTGTTTTTACATTAAGACAGTACTCATTTGAATAGCTTTTTTGTGCAAACGTGTACAGTTTCCCTGGCGTCCAGAGCATTAGGTCGCCAGATACTAATAACCATTATACTTCCACCGGGATATGACCAGTCTTCCGAATCGTATCCAGTTTTATACCTTAATGACGGGCAGGATTTTGAGCGTCTTCGCATGAAAGCTACACTTGAAACAGCTTTTAAAGAAAATCATGTTCCACGGATTATGGTTGTAGGTATTCATGCGAACGAACGCCGATTGCATGAATATGGCACTGCCCACCAGGCTGATTATCAAGGGCGTGGGAACCTTGCTGCTCAGCATACCGCATTTGTCACACGAGAGTTAATGGATTTTATTGAAAATTCGTATCGGGTGAAAACTGAGCCTGCTGATCGAGCCTTTGCCGGTTTTTCGTTAGGTGGGTTATCTGCATTAGACATTGCCTGGAACCATGATCATCTTTTTTCGAAAGTGGGGGTATTTTCGGGTTCCTTATGGTGGCGGAGTAAAGCCTATCAGGATGGCTATGATGATTATAATGATCGGATTATGCACGTTCAGATACGTAATTCGCCCCGGAAGCCTAATTTGAAGTTTTGGCTGGAAGCAGGTACAGACGATGAAAAGGATGATCGTAATGGTAACGGAATTATTGATGCCATTGATGATACGCTTGACTTAATGCACGAATTGCGTATAAAAGGTTATCAGGATGGCAAAGATTTTGCCTATGTGGAAGTGCCCGGAGGACAGCATAATCCAGATACCTGGGGAGCCATTATGCCTCAGTTTTTGCAATGGGCTTTTCCGGTGTAGTATGCTTGCCGTTCAGCATTTCATGATTGTTTAGCAAAAGCTCGATGCAACTACATCGGACTTTGTTGTCTATTTCGTATTGAAACTAATTACCACGATGCGTTTTTATACCTGTCTGCTCTATTTCCTTTCTCTATCAACTGCCTGGTCACAGGGTATAAAAGGCACTATTCGAAATCTAAAAGGTGAAGGCTTGCCTTATGCAGCTCTTCAAGTTAAAGGTACTACAGTTGGTACTATGGCCAATGCCGAAGGTGAGTATGAAATAACCTTACCTCCAGGAGACTATGAAGTTCAGTTTCAATACCTTAACCACCTGACCCTAACGCGTAAAGTTAACGTCACTACGGACGTAAAGTTGTTAAACGTTGCCCTGGAAGAAGTAGCCGTTAAGCTGGCTGAAGTAAAAGTAGGTAAAAGCAAGGAAGATCCTGCCTATACGATAATGCGAAAAGCCATCACTATGGCTCGGTATCATCAGCTTGAAGTGGACAGTTGGTCAGCTCGGACGTATGTGAAAGGGACTTTCTCGATTCGCATTGTTCC
>JASGGE010000115.1:0-12818 GCA_047605205.1 Siphonobacter sp. | reverse complement strand
CATACGCCATTGCAAACGTAATCATCATTCCGATGACGAGCTTTCTGGCGGAATATTTTGGAAGGAAAAACTATTACCTTACTTCCATTATCATTTTTACTATAGCATCTTATTTCTGTGGACAGGCCACCACATTAGGGGATCTGGTTGTCTGGCGTTTTATACAAGGAATTGGGGGGGGAGCTCTGCTTTCCACCTCTCAAACCATTATTTTTGATGCCTTTCCTCCTCAAAAACGTGGTATTGCTTCCGGGATTTTCGCGATGGGCATCATTCTGGGCCCAACCTTTGGCCCGGTCCTGGGCGGTATTATCGTTGAAGATTATCACTGGTCCAATATCTTCCTGGTGAATATCCCGGTAGGTATCCTGGCGGCTGTCTTAACCCTGTTATACATTGATAGAAAACCAGGAGAAGGTGAAAAGAAAGACCAGATTGTCATTGATTATCCTGGTATAATTTTACTGATGGTTGGGATCGGCTCTCTTCAATTTGTGTTAGAGAAAGGTGAATCGGAAGACTGGTTTGACTCCCGATTGATTGTTGGCTTTAGTATTTCTGCGGCAATAGGCATGATTGGCTTCATATGGCGAGAATTAACCACTTCTCACCCGGTAGTCGATCTACGTGTAATGAGAAAGGGGACATTAGGCGTAACGACTATCTTTAGCTTCGTAGCTGGGATTGGTTTATTCACAGCCATGTTCGTTTATCCCGTAATGGTTCAGCGAATTAATGGATTCACCCCTACAATGACAGGGCTTTCGTTACTCTGGCCAACTCTATTGGGCGTATTCACAATGCCAATTGTTGGACGTCGACTGTCCGCTGGTGCTTCACCGCTGCCCTTTATTATTACGGGATTGTGTCTGATGATTGCCTTTGGTTTTTACGGGGGTACATTCACCGATCAGGCCAACCAATGGCAATTTTTCCCCGCTCATATTTTACGGGTATTAGGAATTTCACTATTGCAATTACCATTAACAAACCAGGCCGTTGCTGGTCTTTCTCCCAAAGAATATCCAAACGCCATTGCAATCAATAACATGATCCGGCAATTAGGCGGTGCGTTCGGAGTAGCCCTTGCGAATAACTTCGTTGCCATTCGTTACGCTACTCACCGCTCGGATTTAATGAGTAATCTGTATGAAGGTAACCCGCTATTAACTGAGCGTATCCGTATTATGGGCGGAGCTACCTTACGTACCTATCGTTTGCTCGAAGCTGCTGTAGATAAGCAAGCGTATATGCTTTCTTATCTGGATACATTCCGTATTGTTGGTGTATTCTTCATTATCATTTTACCACTGACGGTTATGCTTCGTCAGAAAAAGAAAAAATCAGCCGAAGAAATTGCTGCTGCTGCAGCTGCAATGGCCGAGGCTCACTAAATGCTGGCGTCTGATCGGTTAACTTCTAGTCGATCAGACACTAACCTCAAAACATTTCAATATCTTCTTCCATGAAATTCATTAACGTTTTCGCGGTTGGTCTGCTCACGAGTAGTGTCGCTTTGGCTCAGAACCAACCAAATAATGAAATATTGGGTAATTTAATTCGTGAGTCGATTAATTATTACCCTCAGTTAAAACAACAAAGACAGGCCGCATCAATTAGTCAAAGTAATACGCAACTGGCGGAAGCCAATCGTAAGCCAGAGGTAAGTGGTGATGCTACGTATCAGTTTATCTGGCCTTTACAAAAAGTAGCATTTAGTATCCCAGGCCTAGGTTCCGAAGCTATTCAATTTGCTCCTCGTAATAACTACAACGTAGGTGTATCGATTAGCCAGACTGTGTATGATTGGGGAAAAGATGCGGCTGCTATTGACAAGGCTCGTACACAAGACGTATTATCACAACAAAACGTTGAGTTATCAACGCATCAGTTAGCTTATCAGGTTGCTCAGGCGTACTTTGGTATTATCTATCTTCAGAAAGCCATTGCCGTGCAGAATGCACAGGAGGCTTTGATTGGTGAAACAGCCAAAGTCATTGAGAATAGGCTTAAAAATGGTGATGAAATAGACTATAGCCTGGTATCAACTAATGTACGTCACAAAAATATCAGAACCCGGATCGTCGATCTCAAAAATCAGCTCGATAAGCAGTATATCATGCTTAGTGCACTGATAGGTAAAGATGTTCGGGCGGAAATCGGTAGTCAAAACAGCTTTGACTGGCCCTCATTAGTTACGCCTCAGGATTCCACCAATATCATCAATAACTGGGATTATAAATTGTCCAAAACCCGCGAATTGGTATCATCTAAGGACATTACTATCGCGAAAGCAGCCAAATTACCTACATTCTCGTTTATTGGAAATACTGGTTTTCGTAATGGCTTTCAGCCTGATATTAAGGAATTTCGCTTTAATGGTGGTGTAGGGGTAAAACTTTCAGCTCCTATTTATTCAGGTGGCCGCCATCAGATTCAGGAAGATATTGCCCGCAAAAATCTTCAGATGAGCCAGTATACCACTGAAGCGACTTCCGTTGCCATCCGCTCCCAACTGGATCAGGCGGAGTCAGAGCTTCGGTCCTCCAGTGAAAAACTACGCTTATCGGAAACGCAGCTTCAGGAAGCTCAATATGCTCTGCAATTAGCCAATGCCCGTTTCCAAAATGGGGTTATTACGCAATTAGATGTACAGTCGGCCCAGACTGCCTTACAAGAGGCTGAATTTCAGCAAATTCAATTCCAGTATCAACGGACTCTGGCTTTACTTGAAGTCAATCGGATTCTTGGAACAAAAATATGGTAGTGTAATCAAACCATAGTATGAATTTTCCGTCCAAAGGAATAGTGTAAAATACTATTATGAAAACTATGTCGTTTGATGTATAAATTCCCCAGTGAAAGCCATGAATCCGTCACTCGAAAAGTCAAAATTGGTGGTTAAAGTAATCCGAAAATTGCTTACTGACCATTTCTTTATTAGCCCAGAGTTTTTTCGGTTAGACCGAACTTTTAAAAATGATTTTGGGTTTAATAGTTTAGAAATGACTGAGTTAATAGTCATGATTGAAGATCGTCTCGGGATTCAGTTCCCAGATGAAGCCATCGAAAATATTCACAATGTCAGAGATTTGGCATATCTAACGGAACAGAGTCTGATTCCCGTAAAAGCTTAATAAGAAAAGACAGATAGATTGAAGGTTGAACGGCGATTCCCGGCCCGCAAAGCAGGCCGGGAATTTTGTATAGAGACGTGTTTATGATTAGCTGATAGTTAATGGTTGAAATAAACAAATATAAAAGCCGCCCGGGTTACCCAGACGGCTTAGTTGTTGATATCGAATGATTTCTGACTGCTACGTTACTAGGCTACAATCACTTTCCCTAGCATATCTTCTACTGGCGTAAGGGATAAACCCCATGCTTCTGCTACGCCACGGTATACAACTTTTCCATGAACCACATTTAAGCCCTTTTTCAGCTCATCATTGTCACGGCAGGCTTTTTTCCAGCCTTTATTTGCCAGCTGGATCGCATAAGGCAAGGTTGCATTCGTAAGAGCCAACGTAGAGGTATAAGGCACGGCTCCGGGCATATTAGCCACGCAATAATGAACAACCTCATCAATAACAAAAATAGGATCCTGGTGAGTCGTCGGATGTGACGTTTCAAAGCATCCGCCCTGATCAATAGCTACATCAACCATGACCGTTCCGGGACGCATCAGTTTCAGCATATCACGAGTGATTAGCGAAGGAGCCTTTGCACCAGGAATCAACACTCCGCCAATAATCAAATCAGTATTTTTGATTAATTGACGAATGTTATATTCATTAGACATCACTGTATCAACGTTGGCAGGCATAATGTCTTCCAGATAACGCAAGCGTTGCAGGCTAATGTCAACAATCGTTACGTTGGCACCTAAGCCGGCAGCCATCTTGGCTGACTGGGTTCCTACAATACCGCCACCTAATACCAGCACATTAGCAGGTTTTACACCGGCTACTCCACCCAGCAGAATCCCCCGGCCACCCATAGGTTTCTCCAGGTATTTTGCCCCTTCCTGCACAGCCATTCGCCCGGCTACTTCACTCATTGGAATCAGCAGTGGTAAGGAACGATCTGTTTTTTCTACCGTTTCATAAGCCAGGCAAACGGCTCCACTCTGAAGCATCGCCTCAGTTAATTCCTGAGAAGAGGCAAAGTGGAAATAGGTAAATAATAATTGATTGGGCTTAATGAGTGGATATTCCAGAGCGATGGGCTCTTTCACTTTCACAATCATTTCTGCGATTTCGTATACGGCCTCAATCGTGGGTAGTATCGTAGCACCCGCCTCTAGATAGTCTTCATCACTAATGCCGCTCCCTAACCCTGCTGTGCTTTGCACATACAGATCGTGCCCATGCTTTTTAAGTTCTGCAACGCCTGCCGGAGTGAGTGCAACCCGGTTTTCATTGTTTTTAATTTCCTTTGGAACACCAATAATCATTTTGCCTTGAATTTGCCCGATCTATTAAAAAATGCCTTTGACCTCTACAAAAATCAGCTATTCGGTAAACTTTTCGGATATTCTTCAAAAAATAAGAAATCTGTTTTTATAAATAGGTATATCATCGTACTATTTTCTTATTCAAGGGGCAATACTTACCACAATTCCGAAAATTTTTCTGATCTTTCAGAAGAAGTTGTGTCTATATCTTCTTTCTTTCCCCCTTAACTACCTATGGAACTCGATTCTACTGATCGTTTATTACTGACTTTACTTCAGGAAAATGGCCTCTATACCGTTCGGGAAATGGCCGAACGTGTTAACCTCAGCATTACTCCCGTTCATGACCGGATCAAAAAACTAGAAGCTCAGGGTATTATTGACCGGTACGTAGCTCTGCTAAACCGCAAGCGAATTGGACGCAGTCTGATGGTTTACTGCTTCGTGACCTTAGACAAACAAAAACAGGAAAGTTTTCAGGAATTTAATCAGGCAATCAAGCAATTGCCTGAAGTGCTGGAGTGCTCAGTAGTATCTGGCAACTTTGATTACCTGCTTAAGGTAGTCGTAACGGATATGGAAGCTTACAATACCTTTTATCAAAGCAAACTAAGTGTTCTAACGAGCGTCTCACACATGAGCAGCTGTTTTGTTATGGAAGAAGTAAAAAACACCACTATCTTAAGCATTTAAACACTTTCTATTCCTACTGGTTTTTCTTCGTCGCGTATTTCGCTTGATTTATCGCAGATTCCATTTTGCCTTGATCAATGCCCATAAATTCGTAGACGATTCATTACGCATGCCCTCGTTAACCATTTTTATCTAGCTACTTTTTTATTGTTTTCATTATACCCCATGTTTCGAAAAATAGCCTTGCTGATCGGTTGCTTTGCGAGTACATTTTCTCTTTTTGCTCAGTCTACACCTCAGGTATTAACACTTGAGCAAGCTATTCTAACGGCTTTAGAACGGAACTACTCCATTAAGATTGCCCGTAATCAGGTTCGGCTAGCCGAGAATGATAACACTCGCGGTAATGCGGGTATGCTTCCCATTATTACAGGAACTGCCCAGCCTAGTGGAACACTCAATAGTACCAATCAAAAATACTTTGACGGTGCCCGTGCTCCCCTTGTTCAACGTGGTGTTCTGAACCGGAACTTCGTAGCGACCGTCCAGCTTACCTGGACGCTTTTCAATGGCTTAAGTATGTACATTACCAAAGAAAAGCTGAATGAACTGGTAAAAGCCGGAGACGCTCAGGCTCAGGTGACCATCGAAAGTACCATTGCCAACGTAGCCAGTATGTATTATGCTGTAATGCAGCAGGAACAGCAAACCCGTTCGCTGGAGGATGCGTTAGCTATTTCACGTGAACGCCGTCGGCTGGCCAAAGACCAGTACGAAATCGGGCAGGGAGCCAAGGTTTTGTATCTGAATGCCCAGGTAGATTTCAACGCCGATACCGCCGCGTTAATTTCACAACGCCTGACACTTCGTAACACAAAAACGCAGCTTAATCAGGCCTTAATTCAAACCCTGGATACCGACTTCCAGACAGCAGACACCATTAAGCTCAACCGGGATATGGTGTACGAAACCTTGAAAGATCAAACCTTGCAGCAAAATCCGGCTATTATACTGGCACGTTATAACACCAATATTGCCCGGCTTGAAATTCGTAATCAGGAAGCCTTGCTTTGGCCTATTCTCGATTTCGTGTCAAGTTATGGGTATACGGGCTTGCGTAACGGTGGTTCAGGCTTTGGCGTTCAGAGTGGCCGCAGTGCCAACTTAATTGCGGGTTTACGGGTAACTGCTCCCATTTTTGATGGCTTTAACCAAAGACGACGTATTCAGGGGGCCCGCATTTCCGAAGAAATTACCCGTCAGCAGCAAGAAGACCAAACGGTACAGATTGAATCGGCCTTATCACAAACGTACCGCACGTATCGGAATAACCTGGATCTGGTTGATCTGGAAGCCAGAAACGTAGAAGTGGCCAAACAAAACGTTACTATTTCTTTTGATCGGTATAAAATTGGGGTAGCGGCTCCGATTGAACTGCGTGAGGCTCAGCGAAACTTAGTCGCTACACAAGCTCGTTTATTCCAGGCTCAATATAATGCTAAGGTTTCCGAAATTGAATTGCTTCGGCTGAGTAGCCAGATTATGAAATAAACATTTTATGTTCATTCCCAGTAAATAACAAAAAACCGCCGGAATGGAGTACCCGCCAGAAGTTAGACACTACTTGGGGCACTCCATTCCGGCAGTTTTTTTGTTAGTACTCACTCAACCCCATTAATCATCACTTCCATCATCAACGACATTAGGCTCCAGTTTATCCACCAGTACCTGTTCGTCACCATGTACTTTATCTTTAATTTTCGCTTCCAGTTCATCCATCAACTCCGGATTATCCTTCAACAAAGATTTAACAGCATCACGGCCTTGTCCCAGACGGTTTCCATCATAACTAAACCATGAACCTGATTTCTTAATAATTTCCAGTTCAACGGCCAGGTCTAGTACCTCTCCTACTTTTGAAATACCTTCACCATACATAATATCAAACTCAACTACTTTGAATGGAGGAGCAAGTTTGTTTTTTACAACTTTCACCCGCGTACGGTTCCCCATGACACTATCAGTACCTTCCTTTATCTGAGTACCACGGCGAATATCCAAACGAATTGAAGCATAGAATTTCAAGGCATTTCCACCGGTTGTTGTTTCAGGATTACCGAACATTACGCCGATTTTTTCACGCAACTGGTTAATAAAAATACAGCAGCAGGACGTTTTATTAATAATGCCGGTCATTTTCCGGAGGGCCTGTGACATCAAACGAGCCTGAAGCCCCACCTTCGAATCACCCATATCACCTTCGATTTCAGCTTTAGGAACCAAAGCTGCCACGGAGTCAATTACAATAATATCAATTGCTCCTGAAGAGATCAGATGTTCAGCAATTTCAAGAGCCTGCTCTCCGTTATCGGGTTGAGCAATCAGCAGATTATCTGTGTCAATGCCAAGCTTTTGAGCATACGTACGATCAAAAGCGTGCTCAGCATCAATGAAAGCGGCCAAGCCCCCTTTCTTTTGTGCTTCAGCAATGCAGTGCATTGCAATGGTGGTTTTACCAGAAGACTCAGGGCCGTATACTTCTACGATCCGGCCACGTGGTACACCGCCGATGCCCAGAGCCAGGTCAAGGCCAAGTGACCCCGTTGAAATAACAGGAATATCCAGAACCTTGGCATCTGATAAACGCATTACCGTTCCTTTGCCATAGGTTTTGTCTAATTTCTCAATGGTCGTTTGCAGAGCCTTTAACTTTTGACTTGCATCTGTGGCGTTTTGTTGTGCCATGTATCAAAAAACGAGCTATCGGGTGAAGAATTTGCCCTAAAAGTAGCACCTTTTGAGCGAAATTCCGAACCGTATCCTAAAAAAATATTTTACACTTTAACTTCAATTTCTGGAATCAGGCTTTCTGTGTCAGTCCCCTAATTCACAGTACATCCTACAATGTCAATTAACTGTAAATCAATATATTACCTTTTTATGTAACCTATGTGTTCGCGTAGATCAGGTAGGCTACAGATAACCTTTTGCTCTGTTTTTTGGTTCCTGTTATCAGGATCATTTTCATGAACGACAAAACAAAAATGGTTATTATTTTTATTCAACAACCCATTCACTCTCTCTCAGACGGTTAGTTTGTTGGAATTTCCCAAGTTATGAAACGTATCTGGAAACAATTCTTGTTAAGCTTATCTATTGTTATTGTTTTTTTAGTAATCTGGCAATGGAAGTGGGTAAGTTATGGCTGGATGCAGTTAAGCGGTGGAGCCAACGTTATTTTAAAAGCCCGTTCGGTAACCGAAATGATGGCTGATTCGTCCGTGCCTGATTCCCTTAAAGCCAAACTTCGGTTTGTAGAGGAAATTAGGCGGTTTGCGGTTGATTCATTAGGTCTAACCGACACTCCTAATTATCAGTCTTACTATGATCAGCACGGACAACCTATTTGTTATATCCTTACGGTAGCTGAGAAATATCAGATGAAGTCCGTAGACTTTTCCTTTCCTCTGATTGGCTCCTTTGAATATAAGGGATTCTTCGACCTGCAAAGGGCTAAAGAAGAACAGAAACAGTGGACAAATTATGACACTGATATTGATCCGGTGGCAGCATACAGTACGCTAGGTTATTTTCATGACCCCATTCTGTCGAGTATGCTGGAGCTACCCGCGGGAAAATTAGCCAGTTTGCTCATTCACGAGATGACCCATTCTACTTTATTCATTAAGAATAATCATGAATTCAACGAAAACCTGGCCAATTTCATTGGAGACTATGGAGCCGTTCGGTTTTTGGCACAACGTTTTGGGACTCAATCAAAAGAATATCGAACCTATACAGAGGGAAAAGTATTCCGGGAAAAGTACATCCGTCACTTTAATCGGGGTACTCATTTATTAGATAGCCTTTATCAATCGTTCGCTCCACAGCTCTCATCCACACAAAAGGCTCAACGTAAGATTCAGCTTATTCAGCAAATAATTTCAAGCACCGACTCGTTATATCACGATCTTCCGGCTGTTCGGAAAAGACGTTGGACAACTCTGCCCAATAATGCCTTTTTTGTAGGATTTTCAACGTACAATTCCCAGCGTAATGAATTTGAAAATACCTTTAAAAAAAAGTTTAATAGTGATTTTAAGCGGTATTTAACGTTTTTAAAAGCTCAGCATCCTTCCTTATGAATTTTTGAAAAGTATTGAATCACCGAATCATGAAAACAAGTAATGTTGCAGTGAAAACTGTTCACTGTTCCAAACGAACTCCCACTCGTTTATGAAGAAATATAGTCTCATTAGTAAAAGTATCAGTATTACACTCTTAGCCATAGTAGCTCTTTTGAGCCTGCCAGCTTTTCAACAACAGGACGCCCCCTATCGTTTTGCAACTGGCGAACACCTGGAGTATCGTGTGCATTATGGCTTCATTAATGCCGCAGAAGCAATTATTGACGTTAGTGATAAATTTCACCGGATAAAAGGCAAGGCATGTTACCGCGTAACAGCCACCGGGCGAACAACAGGAGCATTTGATTTGGTAACCCGCGTTCGGGATAGCTGGCAGTCTTTCATTGATCCGCAGTCGCTCTTACCTATGGAGTTTTATATGAAACAACAGGAAGGACGATATTATAAAGAACAACGCGTATCGTTCGATCAGGCAGCCGATAAAGTTATTACCTCTACGAAGGGCAAAAATTCGGCCGAAGAAATAAAGGAGCATAAAGCTCCGAATTCCGTTTATGACGTCATTAGCTCGTATTACTTTCTTCGCACGATTGACTTTGATCATCTGAAAGAAGGACAGATTATCGGCGTTAAGGCTTTTTATGACAATGAGTTTTACGACCTAAAGGTCCGTTATATCGGGCGTGAAACCATTAAAACCAAATTTGGGAAGATTAATACGTTCCGAGTTGCTCCACAAATGCCTAAAAATGATCTTTTTAGTGGCAAAGAAGCCATTCGTATCTGGGTATCAGACGATGCCAATAAAGTACCTATGAAAGCAGAAGTCGATTTAGTAGTCGGGGCAATCGCCCTGGATTTAAAAGATTATAAAAATCTAAAAGAAGAGCCGCACTGGCATTAAGCCCTAAGCCAATGATAGAATACGTAAAAATATACCGACTTACAAACTACCTACTTCATCTTTATAACTGGCAAGATACATGTTATTAGAAGAACAGGTAATACCCTGTTAATCAGAAACCTCGCTCATTTGCTTAAGTTACGGAGCCGGTTTCTCAGTTTCCATAACCAGTTTATCCAGCGTGGTAAGCGGTTGGAGCGAATTTCATAATAAGGCTCTGCTTTACCGCCAAAGCTGGCATAAAACCCGGCAATGTCGTCAATTGCTGGGCTTTCAAAATCAAACACTATTGCCTGACCTGCCATTTGCCGGAAATATTGATCCAGTAAATAGGTTCGGGCATTCCCGTTCCTGCCCACTTGTGTTGCAGCATTGAACAGATAGATGCAACGGTTTTTCCAGGTAACCAGCCAGGTTCCTGCCTGCCTTAGGCCATCCAGTTCAGCATACCATAATTCAGAACAATGCCGTTGTTCCGTAGCCTTGAATAACTCTTCCAGTAATTCATAAGCACTCTGATCGGCTCCTCCAACAATCTGGTTTTCGTGTTCCGCCCGAAAAATAGTACCTAGTGTTTGGATTTCAGTTCCTTTTACACGCTGCCAGGCTACCTTACCAGAACGTTTTAAGTTCATTTTCCGATCCCGATTGTACCCAGCTGAGATACTGGCATAGGGTCTTTCTAATGACAACGTATAGGTACAAAATTTTGTAATTTTCAAAGTCGGGCCATCTTGTAAGAATGGTTCACCGGCTAACTGAAAGCTAGCCACAAAACGATATTGCTTTAGTACGAAATTAAGAAAAGCTTTCTGGTTTGTTTCCGAAAGCGGATCGGCTGAGTAAATGGCTAGAAACTGGCAGAAAAGAGGCTGGTGCACGAACCGGATTCCATATCGTTTACGAATGGGGATTGGGAGAACGGCCTTATACTGATTACCATCCTTCCAAACAACTGTGTCCCAGTCAGGAGAAACAATATCCAACCACCAGGACAAACCATAAATAGTACCCTCTGATGACGCCCTCACGCAGGCATCATAATCAGAAATGTTTAACTGAGCACGCCGGACGAGTTGCAGAACCAAGGGATCGGGAAAGGCTATTTTTTACCAAACTGTTTTTGGAGAGTAAGTAACTGGGAGCGAATATCCGAATTATGTTCTTTTAATTCGGATATATTCTGGATGGCATGAATCACCGTGGAGTGATCCCGGCCACCAAAATGATACCCAATGGACTTAAGGGAAAGATCGGTATATTCTTTGGCAAAGTACATGGCAATCTGCCGCGGTAAAACGATTTCTTTTTTACGGCTTTTTCCTTTCAGGTCAGCAATGGAAATACGATAATGATCCGAGATTCCCTCCATAATCGTTTCAATAGTCACTTCCCGTTCGGAATCCTGAACAATGTTTCTTAATACCTGACGAGCCAGATTCATATCCACTTCCCGCCGAAGCAGAGTAGCCTGTGCAATTAGTGATACAACGACTCCCTCCAGCTCCCGCACATTGGTATCAATGGAATGAGCCAAATATTCAACTACCTGATAATCAATATCAACACCATCACCGTGTAGTTTTTTAAGAATAATAGCAATCCGCGTTTCCAGGTCGGGTGTCTGTAAATCAGCTGATAGTCCCCACTTAAAACGGGACAATAAACGATCCTGCAGGCCTTGCAAATCTTTTGGGGGCCGATCAGACGTCATAATGATCTGCTTTCCCGTCTGATGCAAGTGATTGAAAATATGAAAGAATGTCTCCTGAGTCCGCTCTTTCCCGGCCAGAAACTGCACATCGTCCAGAATCAGCACATCCACCCGCAGATAAAAGTTGGTAAAGTTTTGCATTGAGTTATTCCGAACCGCCATCACAAACTGATTCATGAACTTCTCGGTAGATACAAACAAAACAAACTTATGCTGGTTATGAGCTTTAATCTGATTTCCGATTGCCTGAGCCAGGTGGGTTTTTCCCAGCCCGACACCACCGTAAATCATCAGCGGATTGAAGGAAGTTAAGCCAGGTTTTGTGGCTACCGCCTGACCAGCAGAGCGAGCCAGCCGGTTACAATCTCCTTCTACGTAATTTTCAAATGTATAAATAGGATTCAGGTAGGAGGTTAACTCCAGACCATCCAAATCAGGTAAATCAAACGGATTCCGCAGTTGCTCTGGCTCAAAGCCTCTTTTCTGAGCCGTAGTGGGGGTTTGAGGAGCTGAAGCTCGCTGATTCGGTACAGTATAGCCCATCGGTGGCTTCTTATCATCCCCACGATCCACAATTACCGAATATTCCAGTAAGCCGTGTGTACCAATGGCATGATCAATAGCCTTACGGAGAATGTGCACGTAATTTTCTTCCAGCCATTCGTAGAAAAATTCGCTTGGTACCTGAATCGTGAGTGTGCTTCCAACCAAACGTGCGGGTACGATCGGCTCAAACCAGGTTTTAAAACTCTGGTCAGGCACATACTCGCGAATGATTCGTAAACACTCTTGCCAAACGGATTTGGCTTCACGTACAACGGTTTGCAAAGCGATTCTCAGGCTGGATTTTTCATAAGGGGAGGCAAAGATAAATATTCAAGCCTCCATCACTACCGTTCTTTAACAAAAAGAGTGAAATCAGGTTTTAAGACGATAAGCCTAAAAAATTTTACTCTTTTTGTT
>JASGGE010000114.1:0-12823 GCA_047605205.1 Siphonobacter sp. | reverse complement strand
GTTTGTCTGGTATGGGGTTTACTTTTACGGAGATAGGACTAGAGGTGAGGGTGGGATTACAGGCATTCGTCTGTAAAGTAAAGGTTCCTGTTGAGTTTACCTGAATTTGGTTGGTAGTACTAATGGATACTCCGTCTTTTAGCCAATTATAGTTATCGTAAGAGCTTGATGACGAAAGAATTAAGGTTTGCCCATCACACAAGTTTGTTTGGCCATTAGCAATAATATTGGGCTGCTCGGGTAATGGGCAAAATGAAACGGCATACCCATAGCTATTCCATCCACCTCCTGAGCTGCCACTTATGTCCAGGTAATAGGTTCCTCCTTTAGGAAGCGGGTAGCTAACCCTGTAAGACTGTCCATAAAAACTTTTTATTGTATTCCCGTTTTCATCGACTATAGATACAGTAGTATAGCCCGCATTTGCATGAAATTCGTAGTAAATTGAAAGTATTCCTTGTCGTGGAACAGTAAATTTGTAGCGGTCGGTGTCGTTCTTTGTGCCATTGGACTGGTTTGTGAAGAACCCTCTATGGGCCTTTCCTTCTGTATCCACTTCATAAGCAAGATTGCTTGAATTAGGCTCATCCAGTGCATATATGCTTTCATCCAGTGCTTTTTTAGCTTCGTTTATATGACACTTATAACTTAAATCTATTGGGCAATTGTAGTAGAAAAGATCTGCGTTCAGGGTATATAGGTTGTTTAGATTTTGAGAGCTAGATAATACCACACCATCACTGTTGCCCCATATGCCCATATATCCCTGACCAATTACACACGAATAAGCTAAATCAGTATAAATATCTTTTTGGTTTAACCCAACAATATAATCTCCTTCCTGTCCATTGCAGTTTACGTCTAAATTGTGGTATGAACCTCCAAACGAGCCTCTCTGGATATACGTTGAATTTTCGTAACCCCCAAAGAGGTAAACACCCCTGTAGCCGGTTTTATAGCTTTCACGTAGATCACGAACAGCTTCGGATGATTCATCATGATTCCCGAAAAGTTCAAATGAGCCTAAGTTTAAACCATCAGTGCCAAGATTACTGCCTTGATGAGGTGTTCCGAGTGTTACTAGTTTCGCAACATGATGTCTGCCATCATCCTGCCAGTTTGATTTGGTTTGTAAATACTCACGAGCTGCTATTCCACCCATACTATGACCAAACAGGATTACTTTGCTAGCTCCGGTTGCGGCAAGTACCTGTTTAATAGCAAAGTGAAGGGCATAGCCTTGTTTGACCGCTGCTGACTGGTTGCTGAGGTTCCCTTTGTCAAAATCTACTGTATAAACGTCTTGATTGGTTAGAGTAACGGGATAAACATATACGTCTGATTCTTTCTTACTTGTTTTAAGGTTACCATCTGCATTTAAATGATAAGCTAAAGGTGTAGATTCAACGGTTAGGCCTGCGTATTTGAAGTTTTCTACCATTTCTTTCCAATAAGAAGACCCGTTGCCGCTGTATCCATGAACTAATATTATTGGATAGGGTAGAGCCCTTTGGGCCAGGCAGGTTGAAGAGATTAACAGACAGAAAAATAAAAGGTATTTCATAAATTTTAACTGAATATCAATAGACAATACATAAATAGCTCAAAAGGTTATCAGTCATTAGAAGGGTATGTGATGGGTATCTAGTCAACACTTACTAAATAATCAAATATGGAATCATACATATTCTTTATCGAAAATACTTGAAAAGTGCCGCTCTTTGTTTTCTTTTTTTTTGTATTGGAGTCAACTATTTCATATTTACCAGTTAATAGGTTTATGGATTTAGTATAAGCTCCATCGTGCATAGCGTTACCACGAGCTTCTTCGTCATAGCCTATTAATCTTAAATCATTGATTTTGCTATCATACCTGAACTTTAGTGTCTTACAAAACCTTCCCGTACCTACACAAGACCCCAGGTTTACTACATTTCCTTTTAAATTGAGACTATATTCAATAGCTCGTTCTAATGGGAGATAATAATAGTTCTTGGAAGCTGCATGAACGTTACTTAAGAATAAGGCTGCGATTAGATTCTCTTTTTTATCCTTGAATAATGCGAAAGCGTCTTTTATTCCATCGTGATCGAAATCGGCTTCAATCTGCCGGGTTTCTCCGTCTCCTCCTATATATACTTGATACCCTTTAGGTATATCATACCGCTGCTGGGCAAAAGAGTTACTGCTTAGAAGCAATAAAAATAATTTGATTGAACAGAAAGTTGGGCTGATTTTCATCATAGCAGAAAGATTAAAGTCATATGGTTTACTCAACGTGGTTGTTGCTCACATGGCATCTTGTCTTATCCTGCCTTTTACGAGAAATACTCTTAAAACCATTCTTAATGGTAAGTTGAAATCTGGATATTCTGGGTTGTAGCTTCTTAGTGTCCAGTTGGTGTTATTGGTTCCGGGCAGTACATTTTTTACCATGTTTTCAAATTCAGTAACAATTAGGTAAACCTGTCCCCAATTCATATAGTCTGTCCAGCTCTTGTATTCTTTAATAAAAAGAATGTCTCCGGCTTTATAAATGGGTTCCATGCTATCACCAGATAATTGAATGGCAATACAGTCGCTGAATGCTGGTGCATATAAATAACCAGCGGGCTTCTCATTGTCGTCTTTAAATAAAGAGACATTTCCGCCTGTCACAATTACGTCGTAGAAAGCAATGGATTTTCCACTTGGTTTGGGTGTAATGACAACTGGTATGTTGTTGGAGGAATTGTTTGTTTCTTCTGATTCTTTAGTATCAATTTCAAGATTTATAAATTCTGATATTGACATATTTAAAGAATTTGCAATTTTCTCAAGCATTTCTGTATTCCAGTATTGTGTCTTGATCAAGTTACTGATTTGTTGAGGTTTACGATTAATTTTTCTAGCTATTTCGGCTTGGGTAATATCAAGTTTATCAATCCAAGAATTTAGAATATTCCCACAATGTAAACTTTTTAGTTGTTTCATATAAATAATGTTGTTTATATTTGTCACGAACAAAAACGAAAGAAGCCTAAAAGTAGCAAATAAAGACACAAAAAGTATTGCTCTGAGTAGTAAATACTCATGCTGTCTATAACGTTGGCGTGTTTTCGTGGCGGTTTATTACTCTGTCATTAATAATCGTTAAAATGGAAAGAACCTTCACCAGAGAGCAATTGCGGCTCTTATTGAAACATGCTCAGGATGATTTCCTGACGGAAAAGCAACGGCGTGCCCTGCTCGACTATCTTGTGGAACTGGATGGATTTGAGGGCCTAAGCCGAAAAACAGTCGGCGAATATCTGGGCAGTAAGATGAAGCACGCAACTTACGTGCAACTGTACTGGGCCTTGCAGTGGATACGAGCTCGTATTGGGGAGGCCAACTACGCTCTCCTTCTTCAACTTTCCCTTTCTGAACCTCAAGCTGCTTAATACCCATGCCAGTCGAAATCTTAACCCTTGATGACCTTCGACAATTTAAAAAAGACTTACTCGGTGATCTTAATGAGTTAATTGACGAGAAGGTACTTCCTCGAGTAAAGTCCGAAAAAGTTCTGGTGGTGGATGCTGCGAAGGAATTCCATATGACAGTCAAGTCATTCAAAACCACTGGAATACCCTGGTATGAACATGATGATAATCCACGCAAAGATTATTGCTACAGGAAAGACATCGATGTTTACGAAGCCCGAAGAATTGCTGCTAAAGAAAATCTAAACCCCAAGCGAAAATGAAAAGCTCAACCGTTGAAAGCCAGAGCATCAAATTCATGGATGAATTTGATTGTGCTAATCCACGCTGCCGGGCCAGGCAAATCGTACAGGTAACTGACAACCATAAGCGAGCCTGTGCGAACTGTGTGGTTTGCCAGAAAGTCATTAAAACCACGCTTATTCACTCAGGGCTCACGACCTCATGAATCAGGACGAAAAAAAGAAAAAAAAGAAACGACGATGGTGGTGGGTGCCTGCTACAGTGGTGGTCGTGGCGGGAATTATTGGGCTGACTGCCCGTACCCGTAAAAAAACACCCCAAAGCCAACGTATAGATGAAGACGAAGAACCCGCAATTGGTATATGAACACGCTTAGCCCTGCTCAGATAGAATGTTTGTTTTGCCTGACGATCTGGATACTTCTCCCCGTATTTTGCTTCACGTTAGCCTCTGTTTTCTGGTATTTCATTCGTCGGAACAGGAATGCCTTTAACAAGTTCGAAAAATGGATGCTCGAAGAAAGTTAACCCCAGCCCTGCATCGTGAAAATGAGTTTAAGTATCAGGCTGCGTATGTTGGCTTACTGGAATCGTTCAACTCTGCTGATCATGAGCGGGCTCGTACTGCTTTTGCCTATGCGGTGCTGATTGTGGCGGCCTGTATCTATGCTGATGGTTATTTAAACTAATGCTATGACTTTTGAAGAAATACTCCGGGCGGAGTCTTATATCTCTGAAGAACACGATCGGCTAAGATACCGGGCAGAGTTAGCGGTAGTTTTCCTTCGTGGTGATTTGAACCTTGCTATTGAGCGGTATGGCGGAATTGATCGGATGCCTGCTGACTTCAAAAAGCGGTTCATTCAGCGGCAGAAAATTCACCTTGATCTACAAGCGTACCTGTCAATTGTAGATAAGCGGGACGATGTTCGGATGCAACGAATACACTATCAGTCTGGTAAATTCTGTGAGTTGCTTCGTACGACAACCATTACCCTTGAAATGCGGAAAATTGCCCAATCTCAGGATTTTACTATTCCTGAAGAACTGATTACTCGCTAACGAAATCCCTGTGTAACATCCCGTAAAAACCCTACTGCCGGAACCCGGCGTGATCCTCACTATCGCCTTTTAACCGAATAATGGGTTTATCTAAGGCTCGGTTCCCCGCCACACAATAAGTATCTGATAATCAGCACCAGGTTAAAATGCTACTCCAACGCGATAACTACATTTCTTTCGAACCATCTCGCATTGTTACCTACCGGAAACAAGCGAGGTATAACCATACTGAACTCACAGAGTCAGAAATGTTAAAGCTAGTAACGGAAGGTATTGCAGGGAATGAAGACCTTGCCGGTGAGCGGATTAAGCGTGAAAATGATCTGAGAGATGACAACCTGATTCGCAATAACCTGTACAACGGCTGGCTGAATGAAGCGGCGGCACGATCGATGCGGGGTATTTTAATGAACTGGACTCAGGCAATTGAGCTGCATTCCAATAAGAACGCGGTAACGGCTCAGCGTATCTACCCGATCCTGTTAACCCTGACCTTGCCCGGAACCCAGTTTGTTTCAGATTACGATGTGAAACTAGCCCTTGAAAAGTTTCTGAGCCATCTTAACCGGAAAGAAGACTCTCGTTATGAGGCTGAAAAACGGGAGATTATGCGGGGTGTGAAGCATAAAGATGTTCGTAATCGGGAACTAGCTGAGGCTTTGTCGGTACACCAGCGAGCGTTACGCAAGTATTTATGGCGTGCGGAGCCTCAGAAAAATGGTAACATTCATTTTCACTTGGTTCTTGATGAATGGATTGATAAGGACGAAGTGCGGAAACGTTGGAATGAAGCCCTTGAAGACGTTTGCGGAGCTATTTCCCTCTATCAATACGCTCAGCTTCACCATTATCGTATGCGTCATGTGGTTGCAGGCAATCCTGAAACAGTTCACGCTACCAGCGTAACAGACTGGAAACCGGGCAAACCCTTTATTTATAGAAACCTCTGTTTCAGGTTTGATACAGAAGCAAAAAAGACGAAACTGATCTCACTGCGGGAACGCCTTTCAAAAGCTATACAATTGCAGAAAATGCCTTTGATGATGGAAGAAGGCGAAGTACTGACCCAGTTGTTTCGGGTGGCAATCAGAACCAAACGCCGCCCGTCTGAAGCAAAACTGAATGCTGCGGTTGATGAGCTTCAGGTACGGGCGTGGTGCAAAGCGGTCGATAATGAATTCACGGATCCTCCCACAACACGGATTGAGTCCATGCGGGATAAAGCCAGCGTCGCGGCCTACCTCGCTAAATACCTCGCAAAACCTACTGTAAAGGTTAAAAAAGAGAAAGTTGATCGTGAAGGGTTGGCTGTTGAGCGGCCAGACCAGTACAAATGGATTTTAAACGGTGAAATGCTGGTGGCTCAGTATTTCACCGAAATCCCGGCAGAAACGGTGACTGTCTTGACGGAAGGTCGCCGGTTGCATGGTCGAATTTGGGGTAAATCTCAGGCGTTGTTAGCCATTAAAGACTTTGGATTCTTTAAACTTACTTATGATTCTGTTACTGTATTTTTTGGAATGGTAGATGTGGGTGAAGAAAAGGTTGTTAAAAATAAGAAAGAGAGTATTAAACGCCTTGATTTATTTGGTAATGAGTACTATGAAGAAATCACCAAACCCCAAACCTCTGTACGTACCATCACTGACTACAAAAAAGCTATGGGTGAACGTCTCATTAAATCAGCCCAACTGTATTACGAAAGGGTAAAAGAAATGTTAGGGATGGATTCCTACTGGCAGGATACCGAAGACGGCACCGCACCCAATATTACCATTATCAGGCTCCATCAAAAGTTGTTGAAAAAACAGCGAACATCTGGTCGGTTTGAAAAGCCTACGATTATCACGTGGAGCCAACGCCAATTAATGCAAAAGTTTAGCCCTGAATTAGAAACTGCTTATCACGCCCACTATAGCGACCTTTTTTACACGATTTACAATTCTGCTGTTCACGTAGAAGCAGGAAAAGAACCCCCACGCGATGCTTTCGATACTGACAGACGATTCAGAACCATGCCGCCCGTCGAAACAAGGGTTAACGCTGCCTGAATTTATTTGCGGGAATGGTATTCGAATTAAAGTTCATGGGCATTTTGGGATGTGGCTGGTGAGTACAAGAGGCGATGTGATCCTGACGCGGATGCGGTATGTACTGGAAGGGAAAATCGAAAAAGAAACCCGCACCGAAGAGTTGATCATAACTTACGACCGGCTAACAGCTAAGAACTGGCCCGCGTATGTGTTTTCCATTCAGCAGCGAAAGGGCATTGATATGAATCAGTTTTTTGCGGCTTACACCCTTGCCCTTGACCTCATTGGTTATGAAATGGGTGATTTAAGTTTTAAACCAATAATCTGATGAAAATAATGAGGGTAGTTCGGGCATGGTGCCGGATGAGAAAGGATAAGATAAATGGATCGGTAGTTTGGCGGGTTGTTTACCCCAGCGGAGGCAGAACGTACAGACTTGAGTATCGGGAAGCTATTAGGTTGAAAGGAGAATTTGGTGGAAAGATAGTCCATGACCCATTCGATTTATTCTAAACAAAAATTGTAAATTCACGGTAGAAATATGAGACGAAAAAGAACCAGAATCCTTGATTTTGAGGTTGATAAGCTAACAAACTGTATCGAAAATTCCATTTCTGGGGAAGTGTTTGATACGATAATAACAGAAATCACATGGCAGGACAGAAAATTAATCAAAAAGGAGGATTGGTTGTTTAACTGGCATATGGAGTTAAAAACGTCAGAGCGACGCGTTTTTAAGGTAACAACCATAGAGAATCCAAAAATTATTCAAGGTTTACTTTCTCTGACGGATAAAGGAGATCATATTTTTATGAATTTGATTGAAAATGCTACCTTTAACAGAGGAAAAGATAAACTCTATCGTGGAGTAGCTGGTAATCTAATTGCGTTTGCTTGCAAAATGGCGTTTGAAAAAGGGTATGATGGATTTGTTTCCTTCATCTCAAAAACAAACTTGGTTCAGCATTATCAGGATACTTTAGGGGCTAAGGTATTGTCAGGCTTACGGATGCTGATCGAAACACGGGAATCACTTGTTTTAGTAAGAACCTATTTTAAATCATAATGAGATGGATCTAAAGAAATTGGATGAAAAGGACTTGGTTTTTGTAAGTAAGTCGTTTACAAAAGAAGAAGAAATAGAGTTTAGTGAACACCTTAAGAAATTGAAGAAAAAGCGTAAGCGTACAGGGACGATTCAGGGGGTGCCCGGAAGTCAACAGCGGTAATTAAAATAGTGCATCTGCTGAACGAATTGTAAAATGACAGTAGACTAAATTAAGTGGAAAATGTAAAAGCCCGGCAATTGCCGGGCTTTGTTATTTGATGTTGAAGTGAAACCGGAGTATATGGTTTCGCCCGAAATGGGATTCGATGGTGGGTACGTCGGTACCGTAGATAATACAGCCTCGGTTGCAAAGTTTTGGTAATGCTCGGTTCAACCCCGATTCGGTAATGCGTCGGCGTAGGGTCGGTAACGATACCTCTAGCATCTCAGCTAATTCGGTCTTGGTAAGTCCTGTGTGCTGCATATAGAGAATTGAGAGAAAACCGGGAGAAAGCTGACAGAAAGCCACTTGGCCCGGTTGGTTTTCGATAAGATTTTTGAAGCATAAAGCCGAAAAGCCCGAAACGGAACATACAGTTGGTCGCTGTTTATGGTCTCTAAAGTAGGGATTTTTTCGGAATTACTCAATTGAATGTTAGTCGAAATAGATTGAAAAAGGCATGGAAAATACCGACAACGTGTCGAGTGCAGTGAGAAAACAGGGTTTTGCCGAAAAAGTGCCGACAGTGGAGCCTTCTAAGGAAATCATTCCCCCTAAAAACATACCGCTTAACGGCTTTCCAGCTCGGTTGTACCTCGAATTATACCGGGGATTTATCGTGTGGAATGCAGAAAACGTTGTTCAGCAAAGCTTCGGTAGTTACCTGATTCATTTGCTTGATTCGCCGGAAGGTGTCGGTAAGGTGCTATCGAAAAAAGCTAATGAGATTCTGGGGAAAGAAGCAATCATTAAGCAATTGAGCGATGAGATTTCAGCATTGGAAGATCAGAATGATCGATTGACGAGTATGTTGGAAGATCGGAATGGATTAGAGGATGATGATGAAATCGAAGAATTGCGTTCTGCTAACGAGTGGAAAGATGCTCGGATAGCCGAACTCGAACGGCAAAATGCCGAGTTACTGGCCAGGCCCGTCCCGAAACCTATTTCTGAAGATAGTCAGCCCGGCCAGTTCAATGCCGATGCCGTCATGGCGGCGGCTATCCAGACCATCGAAATGGTGTCGGAATACACTAGCCCAGGTATCCGATTGCGAACCTTATCCAAAGAGACCATTCAGCAGTATTTCAATGATGCTTACCTTAAAGCCATTGGATTATGACCCGGCTGGCCATCATCGAGACCGATGATGCCGGGACGCTGATCGGTATTGTTCGGGATTTAGACGAGTGTACCTCACAGGAGTGGGATCAGATCGAAGCCGGAATCGTAAAAAATGTCGGAAAAGCCCGATTGCTGACCGATATGGAGCTGAAAGTGAATCTACTGCTCTGTGCTGCTGAATCAGTGGGGATGTTTCGGGGCAATCAACTAAACCTGTCTCCGGTTTTGGAACCTTATTTCCGGTCGATGATTGCCGATCACGAAGCAAAAAAAGGTTTGGCGAAACGGCTAGATCGGTGGCGGCGAATGCAGCGATTCAAGCTTATTGGTTGGATTACAAGGATATTTATGAAAGGTGTTGACTATGCTTTTAGTCAGTTGAAATCACTACCAAAATGAGTGTATTGAATATTAAATCGGTGTTGGGTGTCGGTCAGAAGGTCGCTGGGGTCGTGAGTGCATTCGGTGGAGATTCAGAGGCGGTACCCGAAATAGCTCCGGTCTTTACGGGCGGTGCCGCACAAGCGATTGGATGGACTCCTAATCAGGCAAATAATCCGGCTCAGCCTTCGTTACAACTTCCTTTTCAGCCCTTTTATATGCCTCCTGTGTCGGTCGATGAAGACGATCTGAGGCAGGAAGCTAAAATCCGGGCCGGGTTTATATTGTCCCGGTTAAAGTTCGGTTCGAGTATTTTTCGAAACATGGCCGGAGAGTTTCTTGTAAAAAACGGGGACGAACAGCTTGTTGAGCACTGGAACCAGACTCAGGCTAGTCCGCCACCGGCTGGAAGTATGGTTCATAAAGCATTAAAGCGGCTGGCTGTTCGTGAAAAGTTGAAAAACTATAAAAGTGCCGTAACGGCTGATGACGGGGAACTCGTGGAACTTTTAGAAGATGCCATGTTTCTGGATTTGAAAGATCAGGCTCAGCGGGGCACGTATCGAAAAATGGCCTACGATCAGATGCTTAACAAAATGTTTCTGACTGAATTTTTCGGCATGTTCGAAGCTATTACCGAGCCACTGGCTGATCTGATGAAAGGCGGATTAAGTAAGTAGACATGAATCAGAAAGGAAATAACTGGGCTGCTTTTGGGAAAAAGAATACCGGCAAAACCTACGAGGTCATGGCCTTGGCTCGTTACTTCAACGAGCGTAAGTATAACCCAAAACGAATTATTGTCTTTGATCATTCGCAGAATTCAAGTTACGATGATATTACGAAGGTGATCCCGATCAAACGCTTGCAATATGCCTTGCCGAAACAGGATATTGTAAAGGTTCAGGATACAGACTTTGATTTGTTTGCGGAAATGTGCCTGTTGTACGTACGTAATTCCGTAGTCGTTATTGATGATTCATCGGCCTATTTTCGTGGAAACGTAAATGATATTCGCCTCAGACTGCTCAAATCGCCAAAAAATAACGGCAATGAGTATATGTTTCAGTGCCATAGTGTCGGTGAAACGGCTCCGCGGCTTCTTGAAAATATTGATATGTTTATTCTCAAAGAAACCAGAGAAGACCCAAACGATTTGCCCGGTAAATTGCCGGGACGCAATCGGATTGCTCCTTTAATCAGGTATGCAAAAGAAGCCAACCGGGAGCTTTTGCCGAATCAGAAGTGGACAACCGTGGTGTATGATGGGGAAGAAGATGTGGTTTGGGTGAAAGACCTGTCGGTTAAGAGTGAAAATGTGCTTGATACCTATATTTTAATGGCTGCTAATGATGTATTCAATGACTAGTATCGAAAAAGAAAAAGCGGGGGTGAATGTACCCATGCTGGTATTTATCGCTGCCTTGTGCGTCGTCTCTGCGGTGGCGGCAGGGTTAGTCGTGCGATATTTGTATTGCCGTCGGCTGGTCGCTCAGCAGAATCGGCATTTTGAAGAAAGTAAGGACTATGAAAGTCGATTAGCCCAGGCGAACTTACGAAATGAGCGACTGTTAGAATTGACCGAAAATAAGGCGGAATCGCCAACTGAGTAACATGAGTAAATCTAGGTTCAAATCGTGCTATCTCTCTGATCTGGCAAAGGCTGCCGGGGTGGATGTTCGCACCTTTTGGAGTTGGGTAACACCTGAAGACCGGGAGAAAGTGCGGGAGTTAGGTCATTCGGAAACCGATCGGAAACTGAGGCCAAAAGTAGTGGCCTTCCTACTAAATGAGTACTTACCGGAACTGGCTCATAAAGATTTTTTAGAGGGTTCCTAATCGACATTATCCAGCATTAGCCGACATTATCCAGCATGGAACTGGCATTATCCCGCACGGAACCAGCATTATCCAGCAATGGGTACAGCCAGATTGCAAAACTTTGGGTCACTTTAGTACAAACAAAACCCATTCGGGAAATGAAATGCTTGACCTTGATTCGGCTCTAACGGCCTACGGCTTAGTCCCTGCTGATCTTTCGGATGAAACGAAAAACAAACTAACCAGAATTCTGGTGGAGGCTGGTAAATCAGCCGCCGGAACGGCAATTCTGGAAGCAACTCAGATTCTTCAGGAAGAAGCGGCCAAAAAAGGGATCAAAACCGGAACAATAGGCACTACCGAACAGGAGACAGCCAGTAAGCAGGTGGAGGATTTAGCAAAGCAGACCGCTGAAAAGGAAGCGAAGCAGCAGCGAATCATTATCATCGGCAGTATTTCAGTCCTATTCATTGGTTCACTGGTGCTGGTAATGAACCGGCTCTTTAAAAAACGATAAGCTCATGCCTGTTAAGAAACGAAAAACGAGTACGACGAAACGTACTTCTAAAAAGGCCAGTCCTTCAAAACTTTCGAAAATAATGAAGGATGCTACTAAAATGTTGGAGTCGGGGCAGGCTCGTACCCGATCGGCAGCCATGAAAAAGGCGTGGGCGAAAAATAACTAAACGGAATACCAATGGCAGATTCAACCAGTTTTTTTACGAGTGACGGCTTCACCACCAGTGTAAACGCCGTTTCTGCCATTACCACGGGTTTTCTTAAGAATGCTAATGCGGAGATACAGGGTAAGTATGCAACTGCTTTAAAAGAGCTTGAAAACAATGCAGCCTTAACCGAGTCAGAGCGTCAGCAAAAGATTGCTGCCCTGAATGCCCAGTATCAGGAAATGACAGATGCTGCAAAGGCCGAAGCCCGAGCGGATTACCTGAAATGGGGGATTCTGGCTTTAGTAGGTGGGTTGGCTGCCTTTGGGATGTGGTTGGCGTTTGGTTATAAGAAAAAGTAATGGTCACGGCGGTTGTTGCAATAGCGTCATTGGCTTGGTCTATATACAGTGGCATTAAGGGGAATCAGGCCGCGAAGGAAGCCGGCGATGAAGCTGTTCAAGCGAAAGCAACGGAAAATTTATTAGCAAAATATCGGGCAGAAATTGAGGAGGCTGATTTAGAAGCTAAACAAAAGGAAGAGGAAAAGCAAGTTAAGGCGGAAGCCCTTGCTCGCAAAGAACAGTTTCAAAAATACACGGTGTGGGGTCTGATCACATTCAGTTTTGTTGTCGTATTTATGGTCATTAAGCCAAAAAGATGATATGTATTTAACAGGAAATTATACGGATGGACAACTGATTGCAAGTGGTTCATTTGGTAGCATATATGCTGCACCGTTTGAGGGAATTGGCGTTGCGGCTA
>JASGGE010000113.1:0-12864 GCA_047605205.1 Siphonobacter sp. | reverse complement strand
CTTGCTCTTCCATAAGTTAATCTTCTTGATGTCAACCTATTTCAGGACGGTGCAACAATAAAACGTAAAAAGCCCGACTGGCCAGTCGGGCTTTTTACGTTTTATTGTTATCAAAAACGGCAACTAATTATTCCGCCGCGTTTTCTTAATGGGTTTACCATACTTTTTCATCATTTCTTCAGCGTGATTCCGACGAACATTGACCTTCTGGTTTTTTGCTGACTTTTCATGAAATGCGGCTCCCTTTACTTCTGGTTTGGGAAGCCTGATTTCTGGAAGTTTATGGCTGATCTTTGGTTTTTCGTCTTCCGTCAATTCCGTTGAAATGACTAAATCTGCTGGTAACGGTAACATCGGAATGGCCTGATTCATTAAGGCTTCAATGCCTTGCTGATACGCCTGTTCTTTTTCGGTAATGAAGCTAATTGCTACTCCTTTCTGATCAGCTCGGCCCGTCCGACCAATGCGGTGAATGTAGTTTTCGGGTGTTTCGGGAATATCAAAATTGATAACGTGCGATACTTCCGCAATATCCAGACCACGAGCAATAATATCAGTAGTAATCAAGGTCCGGATTTCTCCCGTATGAAATTGCTGAACGGCGTTGAAACGATGATTCTGAGCTTTATTCGAATGAATAACACCCGCTTTCTCCTGGGTATTTAACTGTTCATGTAACTCGTCAGCCAGGGTCTTCGTTGAGACAAAAACCAGAACTTTGCTAAAACCAGGATTATGCTCAAGCAGGTATTCAAGAAGATTGACCTTGGTATAGAAATTCGGGACGGAATAAGCCTGTTGTTCTATGTTTGCAACGGGAGTGCCCGCGGGGGCAGCTTCAACCCGTTCGGGATTGGTGAAATAGTCGTTAATAAGGTTTTCTACTTCCTGAGTTAAGGTAGCTGAGAAAAGTAAATTTTGCCGTTTTGCGGGTAAGGCATCCAGAATATTCATGAGCTGCGGGCGAAAGCCCAGATTCAGCATTTCGTCCATTTCATCAATAATTAATTTTTTAATGGATTTGGCTTTGATATATCCGCCCATTACTAGATCAATCAGCCGGCCAGGAGTGGCTACGAGAATATCCAGCCCATCTTTTAATTCAGCGATTTGAGACTTCATATTTACCCCACCAAATACCCCAACAGTAACCAAACTGGTATAGGAAGTTAACCCCCGAACCGTTTCTACTACCTGTACCACCAGTTCTCGCGTCGGGACCAGAACAAGCACTTGTGGTAAACGGTCTTTAGCGTACTGAATCTGTCGTAAAGCAGGTAACAGGTAAGCTATGGTTTTGCCCGTTCCTGTTTGAGCTATCCCACAAACATCTTTCCCCGACATTACTACTGGGAATACTTTTTGTTGAATAGGCGTTGGGGTAATATACCCTAAATCATGAATGGCTTTGCTTAGGGCTGTATTTAGATTCAAATCGTCAAAAGTCATATTAGAACAGACTCCGCGGAGAGTCATTTGAGAAGGTTTTTGAAAATGCCTGACTATCAGTACAAATGATACCACTCGATGGAAACGTAAAATTACAAAAATCACGACCGATATTACCCTCCTCATCCATTTTGTCTTTTACCCGATCAGCCTGATTTTGCTTGGGTTGAGCATTAATAGGAGTTTAAATTTCCAGAAAATTAGTAGCTTTTGCCTAGTTTGGCTTACGCTCATTTATGTACCTTAATGCTCCGGCAGCATTACGTTCTGACGAATCAAAACCAGATTGTTCGGCTGGATATGCGAGTACTTTACCACAGAAACGCTTACAGTTAATGGAAAAGCAGCTTATATTTAATCAACTGCAGGAGTAGTATGACGCAACTTATTCGAAGATAAAACCCGACAATGCCGGCTGAAAGCAATTCTGACTAGTACCTTTGACAATAAAAAAGAGCCAGTTTTGACGCCTTAAAGAGAATGACTCCCGCCGAATGCCGGAAAATTGCAGGAATAATAACCGGAAGGTTTTGAATTAGTAAGATTAAATACAGAAGCTAAACCCAAAACGCATAAAACTTTATTTACAATGAACTTCGATTTTAAAGTGTATCATATTCGGTCAATTAATGCTAATGCTGCTGAAAGAGCCGTAATCAATCAGGAACTGAAAGAATTATATGCTTCACTTTCTGATGAAGAAAGGCGTACTTTCAATGAAGAATTACAAAGCTTTCTAGTAAAAACCATGGCTAATATTGGCGATGAATACGCTGCTATTAAGGCCAGTCAAGATTCACAGGAATAACAGAATAGAGCTGTTTTGAGCATAAATCAACGTATGCATTTAACAAAAACTTAATATTGTGTCTTAAAATAACGCGTATAAAAGAGGTTGTTTTGTGCCTGTAAAAAAATCCACATATCAACGCATAAAGCAAGGCTCGCGTCAATCGGGCCTTTTGTCTTTTTTGAAACGATTGATTCGTTTTCGTACCATCATGGAAGATAATAAACGTCCGACGCGTAGTCAGGACAAAGTGAGTCATACTATTGAGCAATCTCCGTATTTAAGTCGCGATTTAAGTTGGATGGCTTTTAACGCCCGCGTGCTCGATCAGGCCCGCGACCCACAGCGGAATCTTTTCGAACGCCTGAAGTTTCTGGCCATTACGGCTTCAAATCTGGATGAATTTTTCTCGATTCGGGTAGGAAGTCTTTATAACTATCTGGACTATAAAAAAGAACGAATTGATTATTCAGGCCTGCGGGAAGGGCCTTTTCAACAAACCTTGTTAACCGCTATTCAGCAGTTTTCGCAAGTACGCAATCAGGTATTTCGGGAGGATATTCTTCCGAAATACGCTGAAAATGAATTGCTTTTAGCCCGTTGGGATGACCTGACAGAAGACGAAGAAGATGCAGCTGTTCAGTATTTTGATCGGACAATTTTTCCGATGCTGACACCGATGGTGTATGATCAGATGCATACCTTCCCGAACCTGCTGCCACGCACGCTTACGTTTGCAGTCGTGACGGCTAATCCGAATATCACCAAGAAAGATCAAGAGAGGGAAAAACTCTCATTCGTACAAATTCCACAGAATCTGCCCCGCTTTTTCGTAATGAACCGGGCCGATGTTGTTGTGTTTTTGCCAATTGAAGAGATTGTTCGTCACGAGATTCAGAAGCTATATCGCAATGTTGCCATTCATAACATAAGTTTATTACGTATCATTCGAAACGGTGACTTTACCGTAGATGACATTGACGATGTGGAAGATGATATTGTTGATGAAATTCGTCAGAAAGTAAAAAACCGCCGGTTAGGTCGGGTCGTAAAATTGGCCGTAGAATCCAATTGTTCAGAGCGGGTACTTAAGACTCTAAAAAAGAAATGGGAGCTGACAGATCTCAATGTTTTCTATTCCGATCGGGTTATTGATTTTACGGGTATGTGGCAGATTCTGCGTCACCCAGAGTTTGCAAACGAATTACCCAAGCCTCCTTCTCCGGTGCCTGCTCTAGGTCTATCCAGAGGACCAATTGATGATATTTTCAAAGCCATCAGAGACCGGGATATTTTCCTGCATCACCCGTATAATAACTTTGAAGCGGTGCTGCAATTATTGGAGCAGGCGGCCGAAGATCCCCAGGTATTGAGTATTAAGCTGACGATTTATCGCCTGGCAAAGAAATCACGGGTAACGGCGGCTTTGTTGAAGGCAGCGGAAAATGGCAAAAACGTGGCGGTATTGTTTGAGGTGAAAGCCCGTTTTGACGAAGAAAATAACATTCGTGAGGCTGAAAAACTTCAAAAGGCCGGGTGTTTCGTGATTTATGGAATCGGCCGCTTTAAAACACATACGAAATTGCTGCTTGTAGTGCGGGCCGAAGCCGATGGCGTAAAACGCTACGCCCACCTGTCGAGTGGTAACTATAATGAAGATACGGCCAAACAATACACCGATGTGGGTTTGTTAACGGCTAATGAGGCCTATACGAACGACGTAGCCGAGTTCTTCAATGTTATTACTGGACATTCGATACCGAGTAGTTATGATAATCTGATTACGGCTCCCGGCGAAATGCGGAATAGCCTGATTGATCTTATTCGAACAGAAGCCGCAAATGCTCAAAAAGGGGCAACGTCCGGAATTTGCTTGAAGATTAACTCGCTGGAAGATCGGGACATTATTGATGAGTTGTATTTGGCTTCACAGGCGGGTGTTCCGATCAAGTTGATTGTTCGGGGGATTTGCTGCCTGCGTCCTGGTCGTGTTGGCTTATCGGAGAATATTACGGTGCGGTCTATCGTCGGAGATTTTCTGGAACATACCCGTTTATTCTATTTTCATAATGAAGGGGAGCCCAAAATTTATGCCGGTAGTGCTGATATTATGGTTCGGAGTTTTGATAAACGTCTGGAATCATTATTCCTGCTGATTAACCCAATGGTGAAGCGTCAGGCGGTACAGATTCTTGAGTTCAATCTTTGGGATAATGTGAATGCCTATACCCTGAAGGAAGATGGCACTTACGTGAAATGCCCACGTGAAGAAGGGGAGGAGCCTTTTAACATTCACCGAAAATTCTACGAAGTAACGGAGGAAAGCCTGCCTAAGGCACAACTCTTTTAAGAAGGAAATTAAATCATTTCAACTTTGTATATGAAATTTTTTCTGACGTTCCTTTTTATAAGTACTGGGCTGTTGAGCTTTGGCCAGAATTTGCGGTATAGCTATGTAGCTCGCCCTGATTCAGTATTGAATTTGCGAATGAATCAACGGGAGTTACTATATAAAGAGTGGGCTGAAAATCAGAAGGAACGAAATGCTTTTTTTGGTGGGCAGTCGAAGAATGATCTCCGTGCTATTATTGAAACACTGACAAAAATTGTTCAGAAAGATAATGAAATCATTGCGGAGGTAAATCGCCTGAAACAGTTTGAAGTAACCGAACTGAAACGCCGGCAGACGGATGCTTCCCAGCGGGTAAATCAATATCTGGATGAAAGCGGAACGCTGATGGAAGAAAACAAGCAGTTACGCAGCCGTATTGAAGCGTTAAATAAAAAGCTTAATACCGTAGAAAGTCAAAATAATACGCCATTTTATAGTACACTGGTTGTGCTAATTCTTTCTTGGGCTGGCTTTTATGTTATGCGTAAAAAGAAACAATCTGTTCAGACAACTACTGTTAAATAAGAAAGCGATCATAGCAAAAGAGGCTGCCCTTGGGCAGCCTCTTTTGCTATGTATGGTCTCTACACTAGCTCTTTATACTGCATGCGGTGCAGATTGGCATAATAACCTTCTATATCAAGAAGCTCTTCGTGCGTGCCCGACTCAACAATATGCCCTTTTTCCAGTACCAGAATCTGATCGGCATTTTGAATGGTGCTCAGCCGGTGGGCAATTACAATAGCCGTACGACCTTTCATTAACTTGGTGATGGCCGATTGAATCAGCTCTTCTGTTTCGGTATCTACGGAAGCCGTTGCTTCATCCAGAATCAGAATCCGTGGGTTACGTACCAAAGCCCGAACAAAGGATATCAGCTGACGTTGCCCTACCGAAAGCGTAGCTCCACGTTCCATCACGTTATAGTCGTAGCCGCCGGGCAAGCGTTGAATAAATTCATCCGCTCCAACCAGTTTGGCTGCTTCAATAACTTGTTCACGAGTAATGCCGGGAGCTCCCAGTGTAATATTTCGTTCGATGGTATCCGAAAAGAGGAAAACATCCTGTAATACCACCCCAATCTGACTGCGTAGCCAGCCTAATTCATAATCTTTTAAATCAACCTCATCAATCAGAATTTGTCCTTTTTGAATTTCGTAAAATCGGCTTAATAAATTAATTGTTGATGATTTTCCGGCCCCTGTTGCCCCAACCAGAGCAATCGTTTTACCCGCATCAACTTTAAAATCAATGTCTTTCAATACATATTCAGGTTCATTATAAGCAAACCATACGTGACGAAATTCTACTTTACCAGCCAGATGATTCGGAATATAGGTGCCATCGTTTTGAGTATATTCATCCGAATCGAGGAGTCTAATAATACGATCGGTGCTGACTACACCCATTTGGAGGGTATTAAACCGATCGGCCAGCATCCGAATCGGGCGAAAAAACAGGTTGATGAACATGATAAAGGCCGTAACGGTACCATAACTGGTATTCATCGCTATTACTTCTTTTGCTCCGTACCAGACAATAAGCCCTGTTGCCATGGCTGAGATAACTTCAGATACCGGATAATAAATGGAGTAGTAAAGGATAGACTTAATGTTTTCCTTGCGGTGTGTTTGATTCAGGGCCTCGAATTTTTCAAGTTCAATTTTTTCAGCTCCGAATATCTGTACAATATTCATCCCGGTGATGTGCTCCTGAACGAATGAATTTAGATTTGCGACGGCTGTGCGGACTTCGTTGAACGATTTTTTTACCTTTTCTTTAAAGATATAGGTAGAAATTAGCATTAGGGGTATCGTACTTAAGCTAATTAAGGCCAATTGCCAGTCGGTATACATCATTACTGCAATGATTAACCCCAATTGGAGAATATCGCCGGCAATGCTGGCCAGACCTTCTGAAAAAACATCAGCCAGGGTTTCAACATCCGAAATGGTTCTCGTTACCAGGCGACCAATCGGTGTATCATCAAAGAATTTTAAGCGTAGGTATAAAATCTTTTCATAGAGTTGTACGCGTATATCACGAATGATGGTCTGGCCTAACCAGCCCGATAAATAACTATTGGCAAATTGCACTACGCCCTGAACCAGTAAAACGGATATCATGAGTAAAAGCATGTTGGTTAGCCCTTTGTAATCACCAACAGTTACATGATCATCAATAGCATGCCGGATAAGCAAAGGCATAAGAGGGGCCAAAACGGCTGACACCATTATGAGCACAACCAGGCTGATAAACGGTAAGCGATAAGGTTTGATAAACTGAAACAGACGCTTGATTATTTGCCAGTCTATAATATTTCCATTTATTTTTTCTTCTGCCACGTTGGAAGACTGTTAGAATAGGATTGAAATATGTTAATTCGGGTTTCGCCTCACTCTTTAACTCGTGTAGTCATTATAAAAGTTTCATGAATGAATACCAACTGGATATTAATTGTAAGTAGTAGTCTGATACTAGTCTCGTACTTGTTCAATTTTATTACCAGAAAGACTAATATCCCTTCTGTCTTACTTCTGCTTGGGCTTGGGGCTATTCTCAGAGAAATAGCTGAACGCCAGGATTTTCACATTGCAAGAGTCAATGATGCTCTTCCTGTTTTAGGAACGGTAGGGCTCATACTAATCGTTCTGGAAGGAGCTCTGGAACTTGAATTGGAACGTAAAAAAAGTGTATTAATTGGTCAGTCACTACTAGCGGCTTTCGGTATTTTGCTGGCTACTGCTTTCACGATGGCTACGCCATTAGCGATTGCTTTTGGTGATTTTCACCGGGGCTTACTAAATGCCGTTCCGCTGGCAGTTATTAGTAGTGCCATTGCTATTCCGAGTGTAGCAAATCTGACCGACTCTTACAAAAAAGAGTTCATTACCTATGAAAGTTCTTTCTCGGATATTCTGGGAATTATGCTTTTCAATTTCGTGCTAACCAATTATAATTTCACCGGAGGATCGGTTATTTATTTTATTGTTGAGTTGCTCGGAATTTTAGCAATGTCACTGATTGGCTGTATAATTCTGGTTTATTTGATGGGCCGCATCACGCAACACGTTAAGTTTTTCCTCATTATAGCTCTTTTAATACTAGTCTATTCCTTAGCCAAGCTCTTTCACTTGTCACCATTACTCCTGATTCTGGCGTTTGGGCTTATGATGAATAATATCGACCTGTTAATTCCAAACTTCCTGCGAAAATACCTGATTCATGATAAGTTAGAGTCTGAGTTACCCATTTTTAAATCCATTACAGCCGAAAGTGCTTTTCTGATCCGAACCTTTTTCTTTGTATTATTCGGCTTTTCCATTGATTTGCGTAGCCTGATGAATATGCAAGTCTGGATTATGGGTAGTTTGATGGTGTTGTGCCTGTATGCCATGCGGGCGATGTATCTGAAATGGATCCTGTCGATTCCATTACTTCCTGAACTCTTTATTGCTCCACGTGGACTAATCACCGTATTACTTTTCTTTGGAGTTCCGGCAAATATGGTTTTACCAGGATTCAGTGGCGTACTACTTTTTACCGTTATTGCAACCAATATGGTGATGACAGGTGGTTTAATCTTCTATGCCCGTAAAACTGGTAACAGAATTGCCCCTCCCGAGTTATCAGACACAACCGATCTCCCTCATTGATTTTCAGCTTGCAGGTAATTGATAATTGACTGGTGCTGCCTGTGTTGTGTTATCAGGATCGGAAGTTGTAAATAGTAAATTGAAGCATACCTATGGACTACGTTATCTTATTTTGTATAGGGCTAGCTTTGGCAGCCTGTTCAGGTTTTCGAGTATTTGTGCCTTTACTTGTAGCTAATATTGCTTTTCTAACGGGTTACCTGAGCCCATCGGCCGGAATGGAATGGCTGGCAACCTGGACAGCCTTTGGCATTTTGGCGACGGCGACTCTGGTGGAAATTATAGGCTATTATTTTCCGTATGTCGATCACTTGCTGGACTCTATTACAACACCAGCTTCGGTTATTGCAGGAACACTCCTGATGACTTCGGTATTACCCAATTCAGAACCTGTTTTAAAATGGGCATTAGGCTTGATCGTGGGGGGTGGCTCGGCAGGGCTTATTCAGGCCGGAACGGCTCTGTTGCGAGTGGGCTCTACGGCAACAACCGCCGGCTTTGGCAATCCGGTGGTAGCAACGGTCGAAAATGGTTTTGCTACCATCTTCTCCATAGTGGGTCTGTTCTTTCCGGTCTTCGTAGCCGTGTTAGTGTTAGGACTTTTATGGTTTATCGTAAGTCGGCTGAGCCATTTACGACGAAAGGTTTAACGAACATATACGATTCTCAGCCCCTAAATACTTGTTAGCTCCGACTGGATTAGCGTTTTTTGCAGTGCTAATTAGTTTGCCATTGTAAAACAGTCTTTTTCAATTGTCTACTTACATTCTTCGAATTGATTGTCCCGACGAAAAAGGGATTGTTCATAAGGTCACCGGGGTATTATACCATCATGAGTTAAATGTCATTCGCAATGATGAATTTGTGGACCGCACCACGGGTTATTTTTTCATGCGAACCGAATTCTCGGGCGATTGCCACGAAGAAAAAATACTGAATGCTCTGCGGGGTATTTTACCGGATTCCGTAACCATTTCACTCACGACGATCCAGGCTAAAAAAGTAGTGTTACTTGCCACCAAAGAACATCATTGTTTAAGTGACCTGTTGATTCGTAATGCCTATCGTGATCTGAATCTGACGATTCTGGCAGTAGTGGCTAACCACAATACGCTACGACCACTGGTTGAAAAGTTCGATATCCCTTTTCATTACGTATCGCACGAAGACATGAATCGGGAAGAACACGAAGCCGCTGTATTAGCAATGGTAGAAAGGTATCAGCCTGATTATCTGGTATTGGCAAAATACATGCGAATTCTTTCGGGCGATTTTCAGAGTCGCTTTCCGAATCAGATTATAAACATTCATCATTCCTTTTTACCGGCTTTTGTAGGAGCTAATCCTTATAAGCAAGCCTTTGAGCGTGGCGTGAAGATTATTGGGGCCACGGCTCACTTTGTTAATGAACATCTCGACGAAGGGCCTATTATCACGCAGGATGTTATTCCCGTGAGCCATACAAAAACCTGGCAGGAACTCGCCGCTGCCGGTCGTGATGTCGAAAAAATAGCTCTGGCAAAAGCCTTAAAGCTCGTCTTTGAAGACCGCGTATTTGTGAAAAATAATAAGACCGTAGTATTCGAATAAAGAGCAACTTTCAAAAGGGTTCTATGAAAACGAAGTTTTCTTCTCAAATGAACTGAAAAACGATGATTATTGACTTACGCTCCGATACCATAACCCGCCCAACGAAAGAGATGCAGGAGGCTATGTTTTCTGCTACTGTAGGTGACGATGTATTTCAGGATGATCCGACGGTAAATGCTCTGGAAGAAAAAGCCGCTAAACTTTTTGGATATGAAGCAGCTCTGTTCTGTGCTTCAGGTACTATGACAAACCAGATTGCCATCAAGGTGCATACCCAACCCGGGGATGAAGTAATTTGTGATGCTCTCTCGCACATCTATCTGTACGAAGGCGGGGGCATGATGAGCAACTCACTCGTTTCAGCTACCTTATTAACGGGTCATTACGGTCGGATCTCTGCTGAACAGGTACAGGACAGTATTAAAGCTGACGACATTCATGCACCTGTTTCACGTCTGGTTTCCCTTGAAAATACGGTAAACAAAGGTGGAGGATGCTATTATGATTTGGCTGAAATTCAGAGAATCAAAACAGTTTGCGATACTAATGGCTTAAGCCTGCATCTGGATGGGGCTCGTTTATTTAATGCACTTGTAGAAACGGGCGAAAGCCCGGCTCAATACGGAGCAGTGTTTGAATCGATCTCTATTTGTCTTTCAAAAGGCTTAGGTTGTCCGGTAGGCTCTTTATTACTTGGAACAAAGGGCTTTATCAAAAAAGCTCGTCGGGTGAGGAAGCGTTTTGGCGGAGGTTGGCGGCAGGCTGGTTTTCTGGCCGCAGCAGGAATGTATGCCTTAGATAATCACATTCATCGCCTGAAAGAAGACCATAAGCGTGCCAAAACCATTGAATCCATTGCTCGGCAAGTCCCCGAAGTAATGGACGTATTACCCGTAAAAACGAATATAGTCATCTTCCAATTGGCAGATGGTCTATTATCAACCGATTATGTGCAGAAACTAGCTCAAAAAGGAATTCGTACAGCCACCTTCGGAAAAGACAAAGTACGAATGGTAACCCACCTGGATTTTAACGATGATCATTTAACGGAATTAGAGAAACGATGGATTTGCCTCTGACCAAGCTTTACCCTTACGCGTGAATACAGATCTGCACTCACCTGGTGAATTTCGTACGAATAGCCCGCTTTCAAACTTATGAAATATACCGAAATTTGGTAATCAAATCATTTGAGATACAAAAACGGAGTGGGTATTCAACTCAGTCCGTTTTTGGTTATGCCAGAATGTGTATTAACGCCTAAACCATAAATTTAATTCCCTGAGCCAGTGGCAACACATTTGAGTAATTGATGGTATTCGTTTGCCGACGCATATAGGCTTTCCAGGCATCAGAGCCTGATTCACGCCCACCGCCGGTTTCTTTCTCCCCGCCAAAAGCTCCGCCGATTTCTGCTCCTGAAGTACCAATATTCACGTTAGCAATACCGCAATCAGAGCCCGCTGCCGATACAAACAATTCTGCTTCCCGAAGATGATCAGTAAATATAGATGATGATAAACCCTGCGGAACATCGTTTTGAAGAGCAATGGCTTCTTCAATGTGTTTATACCTGATCAGATACAGGATAGGAGCAAAGGTTTCCTGTTGAACGATTTTCCAATCATTCCGGACTTCGGCGATGCAGGGTTTTACGTAATAAGGCGTTGGGTAATCGCTTAATACTTCGGGCTCAACGATAAATGAGCCGCCTGCTTCCCGAATCTTTTCAACGGCAGCGAGGTAAGCGTCAACGGCTGTCTGATCAATCAAAGGCCCAACATGTATACCTTCTTCCAGCGGATTCCCGATTCGTAATTGAGCGTAAGCTTTGATAAGTTGTTCTTTTAATACCTCATAGTTAGTTTCATGAACGAACACCCGGCGTGTGGAAGTACAACGCTGGCCAGCAGTACCCACCGCTCCGAAAACAATACCCGGAATGGCTAATGATAGGTCAGCATGTTCAGAGACAATAATGGCATTATTCCCACCCAGTTCGAGTATGCATTTGCCCAGCCTGGCAGCTACGGTTTGAGCCACCGCTTTGCCCATGTGAGTAGAGCCCGTTGCAGAGATTAATGCTACCCGCGAGTCTGCGGTTAGCCACTGCCCAACCGTAGAGTCTCCGGTTATAAGATTGGAAACCCCTTCAGGAACATTATTTACTTTGAATACTGAAGCGACCAGAAACTGACAGGCCAGGGCTGAAAGGGGTGTTTTCTCAGAAGGTTTCCAGATCACTACATCCCCACAAATCCAGGCCAGCATGGCATTCCAGGCCCAGACTGCCACCGGAAAATTAAAGGCAGAAATTACGCCTACGATTCCCAGTGGATGCCATTGTTCCATCATGCGGTGAGCGGGGCGTTCGCTGGCAATGGTTAGGCCGTATAACTGGCGGCTTTGCCCAACGGCAAAGTCACAGATATCAATCATTTCCTGTATTTCACCAAGCCCTTCCTGTAAGCTTTTGCCCATTTCATAGCTTACCAGCATCCCAAGGGCTTTTTTGTGTTTCCGGAAGGCATCTCCTATTTGCCTGACAATTTCACCTCGTTTGGGTGCTGGCCACAGCCGCCATTTTAAATAAGCCTGCTGGGCAGTCTGAACGACCCGTTCGTAGCCTTCTTCATGGGTAGAAGTAACGGTACCGATTAATGCTCCATCAACGGGTGAGTACGAATGAATCCTGGTAAAATCAGTAAACCAATGTCTCTGACCGGTGTGTGTGCCTGCATTTTCAGAGAAGATACCCAATTCGAGTAAAGCATTTTCCATAGAAGCAAATATTTGGTGCCTGGTTTAGATAGGTTAGAATGATAAGGCAATTTTATTTTTTAATGCTGTCTGGTGTGATGGGTAATACCCGATCAATTTCCTTTTTACGGTTCCATGGAGCTGTAGTACGGCGAGCCATATCAATCGTAATACCAATCACAATGGCGACAAAAAGAAAAAAGGCAAAAACAAACAGTTTTTTCTGA
>JASGGE010000112.1:0-13258 GCA_047605205.1 Siphonobacter sp. | reverse complement strand
GTGTTTTGTTTTAGTGAATGGATATAAATCGTTTTCTTATTAATTGTATTAGGTAAATAATCTCCTGATTTAAAAGTCCAAGACGGTAAAACAGGTAACATACCCGAATCCTCAGGTATTAGTTTGTAGTATTTACAGGCTTTATTTCATGTTTTCCATGAGTGAATCACTGTAAAAACTGAGCTTAAAATCAAGGTGTTAGTAATCATAAGCCAAAGCTTGGTTTATAAATAAAATAACACTTCATATAAATTGTTTTCTTCAGATAAATAGTACTTAAACACATCAATAATAAAACAGCTTTGCCTAGTCTTGGTCCTGAACAAAAGTCAAAAACCATCAAGTTCATAAAACTCAATCCACTGGGCAGATTATTGTTCAGTATAGTACTATCAATTTCATTTTGTTAACAATTTAACTGACGTATAACAAAACTCTATTAAATAACCTGTTTATCATACTATTTAACTAAGTCAAAAAACAGAATAATAATACCTGTATAAAATACAGTTAAATGAGTAAATACTATCAATATATCAATTCAGATTTATTGATACGTATAAAGTAAAGACCGGCTACATAATTTGAGGCATCTGAACGAGTAATCCGTGGATTTGAATTTTCTAAACAAAACTCCCCTCCACATGAACCATTCCAAATAGAAAGCCTCGACGAGGTAGAGTTAGCCTCGGCATTAAAGGTATTTTTAATCCATTGTCTTGTTTTATTGGAGGCTAAAGAGCTTTGTTGTGCGGAAGCACCGTGAGAAAGGCTGAAAAAAAACAAGCTAAAAATGCTATTGACCAGATAAAAGTAGACCTCCTTATTACTCCTAATTAATAAGGGCAAGCATAACAAACAAGTAAAAATTTTCATAAGCAATACATTCAGAATTGGAGCTGGACGACTCCGGGTTGCGGTACGAAAAATAATCTAATAATTCTTTTGGAATAAGAACAACCTCAATCATCTTGAAAAGACTGAAGAAAGTAGAGCAATAATAGATAATTCATAACTAACTAGAAAGCTCCTGGACCGAGCTATTAGTTACAAATTATATCACTAGATATCTTATGAGATCAAGTGATATTGATTTATGGATCTTTCATACAAGGCGACTACACATATAGTGTTTTTTTAATTAGAGCTGGTTTCAAATGTGCATATTTTTTTGACATACGAAGAATATTCTCCGTTAGATAACCATTTCAAAAAATGACAGAAGAAAAGATTTGAGAAAGTATAGGAATCTGACGACCAAATTACGAAGAATACTTTCGGCTACTAATTTAATAACAATCTCTATATTTTTAATTAATAACTGATTAATTTTTTTTAATAAACTATTTTTTATCAATATTATTTTAGAAGTTTTACTCATGAATAAACTACCTTTATTATGTCATTTAGTACGGATTACAAGTCACATCCCCGAACATTAATACTAAGATTAATTACCCATTTTATATTTTTGTGCACAATTTTTGAATGGCAATATTTTCCGTAATTGTAGCGATTTAACTGAGTGAAAATGAATTATTACTCTGGTCATTAATGACCATATTTTTCGATGTTTGCCAGAGTGAGGCATAAAAAAAACAGGCCCTTTTTAGCCTGTTTTTTTTTATGCCTCACTATAACTAACCAACTACTAATCAATGATTTACCTCATCAAGCTGAAACCAATTGCGATGAAGGAGGAAACAATCCTAGCGATTTATCATCATTTCCGGTAAATCGCTGCAAGAAGTTTAGCACAGAATTAGTATCTGGCAAACTATAGCGGGCCAGCGTTTTTTGTTGACCTACTTTGATGGTCACAGCCCGATCAGCCAGCACTCTGAACATGTCTTCATCCGTACGGTCGTCACCAATGGCCATCATAAAATCATAGGTATCTTCATTAGCCAGTCGACCTGCTACCGTACCTTTATCAATACCAGCCACCCGTACCTCAACCACTTTATTCCCATCAATTACCTGTAACTGATTTCCGGCCAGCCCCTGTAACGTTTCGATCAGCTCCCGTGAACGATCGAAGCCTAAATCTTCTGCCGTATTGCGATAATGCCAGGCGAGTGAGTGCGTTTTCTGTTCAATGAAAGCCCCTGGTGAGCGTTGTTCGGCCAGTTTCATTGCTTGAAAAATATTTTCACGCCATTCCGGATGAAATGCATCAGGATTTTCCTGCCAGGTTCCGTCGGGTTGTCGTACTGCAGCACCGTGTTCTGCTACCAACTGGACCGGTAAGCTACCAAACCAGCTTTCCAGCGTTTTTTTATCTCTGCCACTTATAATGACTACCTGATTTTTGGGAAAAGCGGCTAACTGTGTCATTAATTCAACGACTCGTTCAGTCGGACGAGCCAGTTCGGGAAACTTCGCAAAAGGTACCAGCGTACCATCATAATCAAGTAACAACAGTCGCTTATTCGCATTTTGGTAGGTATTCATAAGATCTCTTCGAATCGCTGCATTCAATAACCGGACTTCCAGTTGATGCTGACGGGCTTTCGCATTCATGAGTTGATTTAAAAAGTCATCGGCCCACTCCACTACATCATATTCATTAATCCGGTTTCGCATACGTTGCATACGCTCGGCCTGTTCTCTGTCGGTCATTGAAAGAGCCTGATTAATCGCCATTGCTACTTCCTGACGATCGGTAGGATTAATATGTATGGCTTCTCCTAACTCCGCTGCCGCACCCGCCAGCTCACTCAGAATCAATACACCATGCTCATCCTGACGACTGGCTACAAACTCTTTTGCCACCAGATTCATTCCATCTCGAATAGGCGTAATCAAAGCCGCATCACAGGCTGTGTAGTACGCACAAAGTTGTTCAAATGATAAACTTCGGTATTGATATATAACCGGGTGCCAGCTCATCGTAGCAAAACGTCCATTCAAACGGCCTACATTTTCTTCAATAATCTGCTTTCGCTCTCCGTAAGAAGAAATTTCACTACGAGAAGGCACCACAACCAAAACGAACGTGATTTTGCCGTGCCATTCCGGGTGTTGTTCCAAAAAGGTTTCGTACCCTAATAAGCGATTCAGAACGCCCTTGGTATAATCCAGCCGGTCGACCGAGAAAAGCAATTTGCTTCCCTGTAACTGTTGATGAATTTTTTCACGTTCTTCCACTACTCCTGGCTGTGTGTAGGAATCGTTAAAGCGGTCGTAATCAATACTTATCGGAAAGAGATCGACTCGCACGGGCCGATTGGTAACCTGAATGGAACGGAGCTTACTTTCCAAACCCACCAGCCGCTGTACTGATTTTTCGAAATACTGGACGTAATCATTGGTATGAAAACCAATCAAGTCAGCTCCTAGTAATCCATTCAACATGCCCTCTCTCCATACTTTTGGCAAAATGCGGTATATCTCAAATGATGGAAAGGGGATGTGCAAAAAGAAGCCAATACTGGCTTCAGGGCAACGTTCCCGCAGCATTTGTGGCAGAAGCATCAGATGATAGTCCTGTATCCACAACACATCACCGGGTTGATATAGTTGTTGAATATGATTAGCAAAAACTTCGTTAGCTACCCGGTAAGCTTTCCAATGCGTTTCTTCAAAAACAGCAATGGAAGGGAAATAATGAAATAACGGCCAGATAGTTGAATTGGATAACCCATTGTAATAGCCCTCATTTATTTCCGGATCCAGCCAAAGAGGCTCAATGGTAAAGGTTCCGGTGGATTGCTCCGTCCCTTTAAATTCCTCCCAGAGTTCAGGTGTGAAATCTGCGTTACCAATCCAGACTACTTCTTCAGGTGAAAAAGTAGAGCGATCCTGGGCTTCCAGATAGCTTTTCAGGGCTGTCGCAAGGCCACCCGCACTTTCCAGTAACTTCACATGGTTGTCATGACGCGTTAGCTGAATGGGTAAGCGATTGGATATAATGATAAGTCTACTCATAAGTTCATGTAGCTGTTGATTAAGGAAAGTACAAAAAACCAGCCCGCTGGGTAGATTATTCAGTGAACTGGGGAAAAACGAGAAATTACTTCCGAGCTTTGTTTTTCTGAATATTCTGCTGTGGCATTACATACGGACATGCAGGTAAGCGAACGGACTCGCTCGTAACGCAGAATAAAATCAGCCTGCCGATTGATTAAATGATGGGTTACCTACCCATTAAGACAGAGAAAAAGAAACTAAAGTTGTTTTAAATTTCTTCTGGAAGAGAAAAGAAACATCTTAGGAAATACCTCCCATGATAATCAGATAAATGACGCCGGCTGCCAAGGTAGCAAAGCCGACAAGAGGCGACTGATCAGAGGAAGGAAGCCGACGAAGTAGCTTCCGGCGGCGAAGCCTAGACCAAGCTAGAACATGAATGGGTTCTGTAATCATGATTTTCACTGGTTTGGTGCATGAACAAAGATAAACCTCAACCATTAGCATCAACTTAACGAATCCTTAAAATCTACTTAACAGGCTCAGCTTTAATGGTATCTTAATTTATACTTGCGTTCAAATTCATTTAGAGTCTAGTCTAAAATATACTCAAATGTTATACCATATCGTAAAACCAGAATATTGGGCTTTGTTTGCGGACCAGGACTTATATACTCCAGAAACATTTGAGCAGGAAGGCTTCATTCATCTTAGTACACAAGAGCAGGTTTCGGGTGTGCTAGATCGGTATTATTCTGGCATTCGGCCCCTGATTTTACTCCATTTGGATGAAACTAAATTCAGCTTTCCGTTAAAATACGAGCCATCCATGGGCAACGAATTATTTCCACATCTCTATGGAAGTCTAAATAAAGATGCCATTGTAACTATAAGCGAACTTTGAGTTTCCAATTCGTAAGTATCAAAATGAACCAGCAAGGGCCTTGGGCCCTTTTCAAGCTATTTTGATTTGATACCTGAAAAAATACTAACAAACAGACGGCTGGAAATAAAAAACCTTTTCCGGGAACAGGCCCAGTTCTAAGGCCGATAGTTTGGAAACTACCGAAAAGAATTATTTGAGGGGGAGAATTACGCGTCGAGGTACTACCGAAGTAAATGGATTACGATCGCTGGAATTAGCGAGATGGCGGTGCTACTCTTTAAGTTCCGAATAAAAAGGGTGTGAATAATAGAACACATTTACCTATTGTAAGCCTAATACGGATAACAATGTCTGGCATTTCATCTCTGTCTCCTGCCATTCTTGTTCAGGAATTGAATCTTCCGTAATGCCTGCTCCAGCATATAAGATCCCCCAGTCGGCTTCTATCTGCATCGTCCTCAGGTTCACAAACAAGTTGCTTTCATTGTTGATATTTACAGGCCCAAGAAAACCACTGTAATACCCTCTCGGATACCCTTCATTCTGTTCAATGAATTGTTGAGCAATGGCTTTTGGTGTTCCACATACCGCCGACGTCGGATGCAATAATTCGAGCATTACCGTGGTCAATTGTGGGAAATTTATTGCTTTCGTGTCTACTTTAAAATCGGTACGTAAATGCAACAGGTTACCTGCCCGCACCGTTCTGGGGCCACTTTCCAGGTATTCACGCAAGCGAATCTTCTTGAAACATTCAATAATATAACGGCTTACAATAGCCTGTTCTTCAATTTCTTTGTGGTTCCATTTGGCTTCTGATAAAGCTATTTCTTCGCCGGCTTCTGTAGTTGCTTTTTGGGTAGCAGCCAGTGACATCGTCCGGAAAATTCCCTGCTGATCTTCACTTACCAATACTTCCGGGGTAGTTCCCAACCATACTTCACTTGCTTCTGGTAATGAAACCAGAGACACAAACATATCTGGATACGCTTCGCAGAGCTTATTAAATGCCTCAACATGATCAAACAGATAGGGTAATTTGACCCATTTTCGTCGGGATAAAACCACCTTCTGAAAGGCCCTTTGCTTCATTTTCTCTACGGCATAGCCCACCGCCTGTTCAAACTTTTCTCGTTCAGTACGGGCATTTTCATCTGAATGCAAGGTAAGCAACTGATGATCTGGCTGTTGTGGTAATTCCTCTTCGGTATCATCTTCGAAGGCTTGTACACGCCAAAAATCAGCAGTCGGAGAAGTCTCTTGGCTGATTAACACTTCGTCCGAATTAAAACAGAAATATAAATCTGCCCGAATGAACCGCGTCTGGTTTCCTTCCGGGTTATCAAAAGGACTCAATACAAAACCCGCTGGCAATTCCTCCAGATCAGTTTTACAGCGTCGATTTTCCGAAGACAAATCAATAACTAATTGTTTTTCAGTTGCTTTTGGCAGACGCCACAAAGCCGCAGGATACCCACCACACTCCGCAGTCCGCCAAAGGTTAGCCAGTGTATGTGAATTAGTTGTATTATTTTGAGTTTGAATGGATTCCATAAGCTCCCGTTCGGGTTACCAATGTAACTATTCAGGGAGAAAACTAGTGCCGATTTTTTCAAAAAGATTGCAAAAATGCTATATCTGGAAGTAAGAATCTGTCGAGAGGTCTATTGATTGAGTCTCTTATTTCGTAGAAATAGTACCCTGATTATTCAACCAGAGAAGAGGCTACCGGGGGCAGCCTCTTCTCTGGTAGTGTAAGTACATTCGAAACTTTACTTAATAGAAATGTACTGTTCAGCAACGTTCCAGCCTTCCAGCGATACAAGGGCATCGGCATTTGATGTATACTCAAGTGTTACTGTTTTCTGTTCACCGGGCAATACTGAAACATAGTTATCACTATAAAAAACAGGCAAGATTCGCTTTTTTGTTTTTGGATCTACTACAGACAGGCGATTGAAAAACGCCACCGGACTCTTAACCGGGTTTTTCAGAGTAACTTCTACCTTATTCGTGGCAATACGTTTCGCCGATACTTCCACCGGAGCATTCGTTATTTTTTGCAGCCCTGAATAGTTGCCAGAAGCGTTTGGTAACCAGTACAGGTTATCACTAATGGGTTCTTTTTTCAGATTTAGTAGCTTTAAAGATAGGAATATCCCCTCTTCCTGAGCTGCTTTCTGAAGCTGCTTACTGATGTTCATATAAGGTCTGGTTACGGTTGGCCCAATTTCAGAGAATACCTGTGTCAGCTCCTGCGAATTGCCTTTCATATCATACAACTTCACCACCATCATCATATCCCGATGCGTTTTGAAGGTATTGTTGGCAATCATAACCATACTGTCCACCGGGTTATACATGATGTGCAGGGGTTCACTTCCAGAGTGCAGACCATATAAGCAGGCATTAGGGTCCAGATAATAATCATACATCTGGCCCCGCATGGCTGTCCAGGGGTTTTGAGTTTTCCAGATGATACTACCCGTATACCATTCCCACATATGCGAGCTAAACCCTTCCATCAGGGCCCGATACTGATCATAATTCACTAACTGTGCTTTCCTGGCAAAATCGCGGGCATCAGTTGCCTTTCCATAAGGATCAATCGAGGCATCGTAACCAATATATTTGTGGTAGTCCCATACAGAATCTACTTTAGCTCTCCCTATTTGTGCATTGTATTGAGGAATAACCATGTTTTCTTTAGGGATAAACCGCTCTAATGATTCATAGTCACCTACGCCAACCGAACCAACTTCTGAATTGAAGGGCCAGGTCTTAAACGACCAGAAAGTTGAAATCGGTTGAATGCCATAAGGGCCGTCCCCGTTGCCTCCCAATGAATTGAATGACATATCATCGGAGTTGGAGTAATCAATGAACCAGCGGGTGCCATCCAAAGCAGGCAATAAGGAATCACGCAAGGGAAGCATAATGTCTTCGGGCAATGTGATTTCATTACCCCCACACCAGATCGCAAGCGAAGCATGGTTACGAATCATTTTAATCTGATCAGCAGCCGATTCCAGGAAGAGCGAGTGATCATCAGGGTATTTCCGGCGAGTCCACTGATCCTCCAGTTTCATTGGGTCTACCCAACGGCCATTACAATCGCCCGATCCCCAGAAATCCTGCATAACCAGTAAACCGTAACGATCGCAAGCTTCGTAAAATTCAGGTCGTTCGGTAATAGCACCACCCCAAATACGGATCAGGTTTAGATTCATATCCCGGTGAAAACGAATTTCCGCATCGTACCGCTCAGGCGAGAAACGAAGCATAGCATCCGAAATAATCCAGTTGCCACCTTTAATGAATACTTTTTGTCCGTTTACAGATACCTGCTTACTCCGGGTCGTGTTATTCCATTCGGTTTGAATTTCACGAACGCCCACCTGTATTTTCTCTTCGTCTACTACCGTTGACGTGCCACTAACAAATTGAATCGTCATTGGATATAAATGCTGAGCACCATATCCATAAGGCCACCATAATTTAGGGTTGTTCAGGGTATACTCAGGTAACTGCACAGTTACGCTCGAATGAGCCGGAATGCTTACTTTTTTGGAAACCTTATTGCCATCCAGCACATACTGAAGGGTCCCCTGAACCGGGCTAGCTGTCGGGTTCTCCAACTCAGCAGATACTTTAATCTGAGCAGATTTTTGTGGCCCGTCGGGCATACGCTTGCCAGGCACGAGTGTTACCACGTGAGGATTCTTAAGCTGAACTGCTCCGGTTTTTTCAATCAATACTTTATCCCAGATGCCCGTGTTACGGTCACGCATGGGCTGAATCCAGTCCCAACCGGCCACATATTGGTGCGAAATATTTTTAGCAATGGTTCCATCACCACCCTGACCACCATTTGGGTTACCAACTGGGTTTGGAGGATAAACAATAACCGCCAGCCGATTCGTACCGTTTTTCCGAAGTAATGCCGTCACGTTGTAGGTTTTCCGTAAAAACATGCCCGTATGGGGTGTTTTTGTCAGTTTTTCGCCGTTCAGATATACTTCACAACTATAATTAATACCGCGGAATTGCAGCCATACCTGTTCGCCAGCTTTTACCTGTTCCTGAAAATCTTTCACAAACCAGTACGTATAGTAATCCCGGCCGGTATGATAGATGTCAGGGATGTGCTGGTTATTCATGCCGTAAAACGGATCAGGAATTTGCTTATTGGCCAGCATAGTTGTCAATACTGTACCGGGAACAACGGCGGGTTTCCAGCCAGAAAGCGAATAAGAAGGATTGGATAATTGCTCACCCTTGTCTTTAATGCTTGTGCCTGGTGCACACTGCCAGCCCGTATTCAATTCATACCGTTGCTGGGCATTTCCCAGAAGGGGAACTAAAATGGAGAGTACTAAAAAAATACGTTTCATAGATTTGGGAAGAAAGAACGGCCCAAAGAGCCGTTCCTGGGACTCAATGATTAGTTATACAGAGATCAAGGACGATCAGCCGGTTTTAGTGCCCAGGTTTTACCAGGCTTATTCCCCATCTCAATCAGCAGATTACCGCCCTGCATCAAATCTTTGTGCAACAGGTATGCCTTTGTGTAAGGCTTTCCATTAAGGGTAATGCGTTGAATGTATTTATTTTCCTTGCCGTTACCGGTTGTTTTTACCTGGAAGGTTTTACCATTTCCGAGTTTTAAAGTAGCTTCATCAAATACCGGACTGCCAAATACATAAGCTCCATTAACCGGGTTAACCGGATAGAAACCTAAAGCAGATAACACATACCACGCTGACATTTGTCCTACGTCTTCATTGCCGATGATACCGTCTGGTTTATCGGTATAGAAATCATCCAGGATATAACGCACTTTTTCAGCCGTTTTCCAGGGCTGCCCTACGTAAGTGTACAGGTACGTAATATGGTGACTTGGCTCATTTCCGTGAGCATACTGGCCAATTAACCCGCTGATGTCATTAGAAGCCTCATTTCCCATGTCACCCGAAACGATGAACAGCGAATCAAGTTTCTGAATGAAGCTTTTTTCGCCACCTAGTAATTTCACTAATCCTTTCACATCGTGAGGAACCAACCAGGTGTATTGCCAGGCATTTCCTTCTGTAAAATCGTCATTTTCGTGCCGGGCAACAAAGGGGTTAAAAGGAGTCCTCCATTCGGTATCAGAAACCCGGCCCCGCATGAAACGAGTACCTGGATCAAAATTGTTAACGTAATTCCTGGCTCGCTTGCTGAAATACTCATAGTCGGCGGTTTTACCTAATTTCTTAGCCACCTGAGCCAGTGCCCAGTCATCAATACAATATTCCAGATTTTTAGCAACGTTTTCAATCTGTGTATCAGCTGGAATGTATCCTTTCGATTTAATAAAGTTCAGGCCGCGTTCATCAAGCATTGATGATTTCTTCATCGCCTCAAAAGCTAACTCAAAGTCAAAGCCAGTAAATCCTTTCAGTATAGCATCCGAAATAACAGGAATGGAGCTATTACCGGGCATAGTGTTGGTTTCATTACCCATTAAGTGCCAGATTGGTAACTTTCCTTGTTGCTGGTAAATGCGTAACATGGTATTAACGATATCATTCACACGTTGCCCTTGCAGAATCGTAAACAGTGGATTAGCCGCCCGATAGGTATCCCAAAGCGAAAAGGTAGTTAGGTTAGTAAAGTCTGCTTTCGCGTAAACTTTCTTATCCGTACCGCGATAATCACCATTATGATCATCAAAAATCGAAGGAGCAATCAGCGTATGATACAGAGCCGTATAGAAAATCTTCTTACGGGTTTCATCACTCGTTTTTACGGTTACTTTACCTAGCTCCGCATTCCATTTTGCCTCGGCTTGTGCAACGATCTGATCAAAATTCCAGCCCGGAATTTCAGCCTGAATATTAGCCAGGGCATTTTCTGAGCTTACCGGCGAGATACCAACTTTTACTTCTATCTGCTCTCCTTTTTCAGTAGCGAAGGTGAAAACTCCTTTCACTTTTTCACCTTTAGCGGATAAACCCTGCACGGGGGTCTGATCGTCATATAGACTGAAGTTTTTCAACGGCTTCGACAGAACAATAGCAAAATATAACCGCTGGTCAGGTGCCCATCCTTTTGAATAGCGATAGCCCACCAGTGTTGTTTCGTTTTTCTTCTCCAGATACGTATCCGTTGCCTTATCCCAACCAATACCCTCTTTTAAATCAATCAGTACATTCGACTCAGCAGACTGAGGATAGGTATAGCGATGAAAGCCTACCCGTTCTGAGGCGGTTAATTCAACATCAACATCATATCGTTTGAGCCTTACACGATAATACCCCGGACGTGCTTTTTCCTCTGCATGCGAAAAGAGAGAAGCATAGCCATCCTGCCAGTTTGCTGGCTTAGCCTTTTGAAGTCTGATCGCTCCGGTGCCAGGCATTAATAACACATCTCCTAAGTCACCGATGCCTGTACCGCTTAGGTGAGTGTGAGAAAAGCCTACAATTAAAGAATCAGAAACGTGGTAACCCGAACACCAGTCCCAGCCTTCTGAAAGTTCGCTGGGCCCTAATTGTACGGCTCCAAAGGGAACGTTGGCTCCCAGGAATACGTGCCCGTGAAAACCCGTCCCAATTCGTGGATCAACATATTGGGTTAGGTTTTGACCTTTGCTGACTCCATACGAAGCCAATACCATCAGAGCTGCTATTCGTAATTTTTTCATAATAAAGTAAGCGGAAGAACTATTAACCTTGTACTAATCTGATAAACACCGGAACTTAGATAAGGGGCCTAATACCCACTTTTTTAAGCTTACCAATAATGAACTCACTAATGGCTCTGCCCTGTGCCTGTCCGTTTTCGATGGCATCCCGATAATGAATACCACCATAAAGGCGTGAAATAGCTGCTTCAGCAGCCGCTTGCCGGAAGGACGTAAAATCTCTGGGGGCAAGATCAAAAGGTACTTCTGTATCGTCCGTATAAGCAAAATTGTCCCCTAATAAATACGTCAATACTTCACTGGCTGCCGTCGAGATCACACTATGTCCACTGGTATATTCTGGAAAAGGAGGCGTTTGTAATAAGGGTTGCCAGGTTTTGTCGATATAGCGTTGAATTACCGTTTCTGGCCGAATTCGATTACTTCGGTATTTTTCATCCCAACAGCTAATAAAGGCGTCACGCAGGGTAATGGCCGTCAGGGATAATACCTGAATGGATTTTTCCAGACTTAGCTTTGCTTTTAAGGTAGCAATATTCGTGATGCTCATCCAGTGGCCGCCCGGACTCATTTTTTTAAAGCCAATCATCATATGCCCTGAGGTATTAATGGCAAATGGGTTACAGTCCCAAAAAGAGGCAATAATACGATGTTCAGGGGATATATTTTTTCCGCCCTCGCGGTATACCTCGTAGGCAACTTTGTAAAAAACACTTCCTGAATCAGGGCTGAAAGGCGTAGGCCTCTTAGGCATAAATTGACTACAGGTGTCAATCATCATGGGCTTAATGGTCCGCCAGTGAGGCTCAATTGCTTCGAGATAGCCTGGAGGTGTTGGATACCAGTATCCATCACCTTTCATGGGCCGATACCGAACTCGTGTACTCAATTTTGTGTAATTATCAGTTGCGGCAAAAGCAACTACCTGTTTGGCAACTTCCTGAGCTACAGCAATTGAGGCCTGAATGTTTTTTTCGCTGAAGCCTTCTTTTCTGATTTTCTCCAGAAATTTTACTTGATCTTCTTCCAGCATATAACCAGAAGGTAAAATAAGCCGACCTGTTTCCATCAGACAATACAAGGCTGCCAATTGATAGTTATAGTCTTTATTAGGCTGAATAGCAGGTTTCTGAAAACCACGCACAAAAAGAGTAGGCGAAACAACCGCTTTCGAGTGTTCGGCAATAATTTCATGAGCTCCCAGCGTGCAATATGAATAAAACCGGGCAGCAGCCGGAGGATTCACTACGTCGTGAATCATAACCATCGTTACGGCAAATACAGTAGGCTGCAAATGCTTAACCAGATCTGTTTTTTGGGCAAAAACAAGTTGGGAGATCAGAACAAAAATCAGGCTTAAACGCTTCATTACTTTTTGTAAAATTGCAGGGGCTGGCTAAATGCCCCTATGACAATATAATTCTGTTGGTTAACCCGCAAAGGCATTGCAGATTTCACATCACCGGTGACAGATAACCCGGATGCTTTCTGATTGACGTATCTGAACTCGTTGTTAATACCTTTTAGCAGACAACCGTAATTGGCATCCATATTACCCAGTTTCAGGCGGTTGGTCGATTTGTTGCCTAATAACAACAAATCGGTTTTACCATCTTTATCAAAATCATCAGCGATGATATTGGTAACGGGGGCGAACTGAGCTTCTATGGGCAAAACGTGTTTTTCGAATTTGCCGTCTCTGTTAATAAAGTAAGCTGATTGCGTTTCGGTTACTGTCCATTTCTGAGCCTTTGATAATTGCTCTGGAGTCA
>JASGGE010000111.1:0-13362 GCA_047605205.1 Siphonobacter sp. | reverse complement strand
TAACGCCAGGAAAAGGCGGCCAGAAACACCTCGATCGGCCCGTTTTCAATACAGTTGCTGATGCTGTAAATGAAACCGGAGCGGATGTAAGCATTATCTTCGTTCCTCCCGCTTTCGCAGCAGACGCTATTATGGAAGCCGCTGATGCCGGTATCAAGGTAATTGTTACAATTACCGAAGGTATCCCTGTTAAAGATATGGTCGCCGTTAAGGAATATATCAAAGGGAAAGAAACCCGCTTGATTGGCCCTAACTGCCCAGGTATTATTACAGCCGAAGAATGTAAAGTAGGCATCATGCCGGGCTTTATTTTCAAAAAAGGAACCATCGGTCTGGTATCAAAGTCAGGTACCCTGACTTATGAGGCGGTGGACCAATTAACCAAAGCGGGCCTTGGTCAAACAACGGCTATCGGTATTGGTGGAGATCCGATTATCGGAACCACTACGAAAGAAGCAGTTGAATTGCTGATGAACGACCCTGCTACAGAAGCCATCGTAATGATTGGTGAAATTGGTGGAGGTATGGAAGCAGAAGCTGCCCACTGGATTAAAGAAAATGGTAACAAAAAACCCGTAGTTGGTTTTATTGCAGGCCAAACTGCACCGAAAGGTCGCCGGATGGGTCACGCAGGGGCCATCGTTGGTGGGGCAGATGATACCGCTGCTGCTAAAATTCAAATCATGAAAGATTGTGGTTTATACGTAGCAGAATCTCCGGCTGATATTGGCGAAACCATGCTGAAGGCTCTTGCTGAGCTGAAGGCAAATGCTTAATGAGTACGTATTAACAAGTTTTCGGAACAAAATATGTTCTGAAATGCGGTACAGTTAATTTAAAGATTGGTGGTGAGCAAATGAAATGCACTCTTCCAATGGGGAAATACACCGAGCCTGTGGGTAGTTTACTGCTCCACAGGCTTCGCTGTTTTTGGATTTTTATCTTTTTGTTCTGTTTCGGGCATTCTGGTCAGGCACAAACTACCGGGCCAAATAATGCCTATTATCTCGTACACGATTTTCGGTATGACTGGCAGGTCTATGACCAGAGTTTACAAGCCTATGTGCCTTACCTACGGGAAATACACCAGGACTATGGCTCACACAATGTCCTATTGAATTTAGGGCAAAATCGGCATTATTATCTACTATATCGATCGAATGTAGAAAATTATCTGTTTATTGACGGTGCTTTGCAGAAAAAACTTCCGATTGGTCAATGGGTGGTCTTTAAAATGGATAGTTTGTACAAAGCTATCAATAAGCACGAGATTCTAGTAACACTATACGGTTCCGAGTCTGGAATTGATAATAAGATCTTACAGATTGGGCACAGGGTTGCAGCAGGTCAAAAGCCTATTATTGTTTCAGAATCTTTGTTACAAGCTGAGCCACGTGATTATTTACCATTTGAAAACTTTTATGTACTGGCAGCCTTGTTGTTAATGGTAGGGTATGCGGCTTTATATAACATGTTTCCCCGGTATTTTCAGCGTTACTTTAGTATAAAAGACCTCTTAACCATTCCCAACCGGGAAAGTATGGGAGCCGTAGTGCGGGGACCTTTTGAAACGTCTAATCTGGTCTTTATCTTAATTTTAAGCTTTGTATTATCGTATATATATCAACTGATGCGGTTTAGGGGCTTAGTCTTATTCAACACCACGCAACTATTTACCGATGCTGAAACCCTCGGGGCAATCTTCCTGCAGTTTTTACTGATTGGAATAATCTTGTTTACAAGCTACCTGTTTAAATATTTCTGTATAACCCTATTAAGTAGTTTGTTCCGCTTCGAAAAAATTGCAAACGTTCATTTCTTTAAAGACATTCAGGCTGCCATTATTTTTTTTAGTGGAGTTAGCTTGTTTATGACATTTCTTCTGGCCTCGTTGCCAAGTTTTACCTTTCACTGGGAGAATTATCTGTTTGGACCTATTATTATCTTTTTTTTAGCGAGAGCCTTATTATTGTACTTTTCCATTAATAAATTGGCTGACGCGAAAAATCTGTATATGTTTTCGTACCTTTGCATCGTCGAATTAGTCCCCATTATAATTGGGGTGAAATTTGCCCTTTGACTGGGGGGATTCCCACGTGTTTAATCAGGGATGATTGTCTAAATAGAATACCCATTATTTGTCAGTCTTCCATTTATTACTTTTCCTGAATGAGTGAAACGGCGAACAAGACGGACGAGCGAATCACGAAAGTTTCCAGCATACTGGTAACACAGGCTCGCCCCACTGACGAAAAGTCTCCTTATTTTGAGTTGGCTCGTGATTACGACATTAAAATTGATTTCCGTCCTTTTATAGAAGTTCGCGGAGTGTCGTACAAAGATTTTCGGAAGCAGAAACTTGATATCTTGGCTCATACGGCAATCATCTTTACCAGCCGTAATGCTGTTGATCATTTCTTTAGAATTTGCAAAGAAGCAAAAATAGAGATGCCTCCTGAAATGAAGTATTTCTGCGTAACAGAGCAAACCGCTAATTACCTTCAGAAGTATATCGTTATTCGGAAGCGTAAAATTTTTGTGGGTCAGAAAACAGCGGCGGATCTGCTTGATTTGATCAAAAAGCATAAAGCTGAGAAATTTTTGTTCCCATGTTCTGATAAGCGTCGGAATGATATCCCTGGGTTTATGGTATCAAATGATATTCATTTGAGTGAAGCAGTTATGTATGAAACCGGTTCGGCAGATTTATCGGATCTGGAAAATGTATTTTATGACATTATCTGCTTCTTCAGCCCCTCCGGAATCAAGTCATTATTTGATAATTTCCCTGACTTCAAGCAAAATAAGACCCGAATCGCAGCCCTGGGGCCTACTACAGCTAAGTCTGTTATCGAAGCCGGCCTTATCCTGGATATTGAAGCCCCTAAACCTAATGCTCCGTCAATGACTGGTGCATTAGAGTTATACATTAAAAAAGCTAATGGCCTGAAATAGAAACGTCTACCTTTATATCAAAACCTTCGGTTATTACATCGAAGGTTTTTTTTATGAATTTGAAACAAACCGTTTGTTCTAACGTTTGCTACTATGCCGACAGGAATATCCATAAAGAGAGCCCTGAAAGTGATTTTTTACCAAAATAGTTTTATAGTTTTAGCACCGAGAACGTGCCAGCCATGCAAAAAACGCTATACTTTACTCTATTTGCTTTATTAATTTTTTTCGGACGGCTTCAGGCTCAGCAAGATCCTCAGTTCAGTCAGTATATGTATAATCAGGCGTACCTGAATCCGGCAGCTGTTGGGTATGAAGGCGTAACCCGTTTTCAGTTAATTCATCGCCAACAGTATATTGGTTATACCAGTAGCTTCGATGATGGCGGTACTCCCTCTACTCAGTTATTTACGTTTCAAATGCCAATTCTAGGTATTAACTCAGCCGTTGGTTTGAATATTACGAATGATCAGGCAGGCCCACAACGCAATCAGGAACTTCAGGCTTCGTATAATTATCGGTTTAAATTGGGTGGAGATCGTACACTCGCCTTAGGCGTTCGGGGGGGCGTTCTGGTGAAAACACTTGATTTTGATAAACTTCGGGCGAATGACCCTGACGATCCATTGATTGGTTCAGGCAAGGTTTCGCAAACCAGACCTGATTTTGCGGCAGGTTTGTATTATTCTACCGCTGCCTATTACGTTGGAGCATCTTTAATTCACATTAATGGAGCAAAATACAGTTTTGAGCAAGCCTTAGCTTCTAATCAGGCACAGCAGACGGTTTTTGCCAACGCAGGATATCATTATCAATTAAACGATGAAGTTCAACTTAACCCAACGGCGATTTTAAAGAGTGATTTGAATACTTTTTCGGTAGAAGCGTCGTTATTAGCCTTGTGGAGAGAATTTATATGGGTAGGGGCTGGCTGGCGACAGGGGGATGGGGTTCCGGTATTTGCAGGTGTAAACTGGAGTCGGCTGCGTTTGGGTGTATCGTATGATGTTATTCTGAACGGCGTTGATGCTAAATCCCCTGGCTCTTTTTCTGTATTATTGAGTTATGCTTTACCGCCGCTGAAGCCAAACAAACGTATTCCTGTACGAACTCCACGCTTCAGATTCTAGAAATACATTACCGCCTTTTATAATACAGGCCTTTCAGGCTAATCGGTATCTCTATCCGTAATCATTATTTTTTAGAGAAATTCGGAAAGAACAACAAGCTTTAATAAGGACATAATCCGTAAGTTTATTAAGTGGAAATCGACATAAAACGGATTTTTTTTATTTTTGCTACTTAGTCTTATACGATATAAACACAATACACGTTCTTTTGCGGGAATAAATATGCGTACAACCCAACTAATGAAACATCATTTCCCATTAAAAGAGCCATATCGACAAGTAAAACAACCAAAGGTTATGAATGAGCGGTATACGAATAAAAGCTTTCTCTGGACTGTGATCATGCTATGCCCGTTAGTGATACTCCAGGGCTGCGGATTGTTCGGAAAGAAGAACAGTAGCGGAGATGGGGGCGGAGGACGCAAGGGAGGCAAAGGAGGCAATGTAGGCATTTACAACGGGGAAGTTGTGGCAGATGCCCGTAAAGGATGGAAGCAACCTACTCCCTACGGTATGGTATTGATTCCTTCAGGATCTTTTCTGATGGGCCAGGCCGATGAAGACGTTGCAACCGCTCAGGTAAACTTCAACAAGCGAGTTACGATCAGTCAATTTTTCATGGATGATACGGAAATCACAAACAACGAGTATCGCCAGTTTGTGAATGCAATGCTGGCTGATTCCGTATCAGTGTTAGGTGAAGAATACATAATGACTAAGCTGTATCCGGACACAACCGTTTGGAAAAAAGACTTTACCTATCACAATGGCGACCCGATGACCGAGTACTATTACTCAAGTCCGGCATTTGACCGTTATCCTGTAGTAGGGGTAAGTTGGGATGCTGCACGTGAATTCTGTAAATGGCGTACGGCTCTGTTAAACGAGTACCGTACATCTGAAAACCAGTTTGGCATGCCTAAATTTGACTTGCCTACAGAATCCCAATGGGAATGGGCAGCTCGTGGCGGTAAGTCTGGAGCTAAATATCCCTGGGGCGGTCCTTACGTAGCCAATGGCAAAGGTTGTATGTTGGCCAACTTCAAGCCTCAACGGGGCAATTACGATGCTGATGGCTATGCCTACACCGCTCCTGCAAATATGTATAACCCCAATGATTACGGGTTATATAACATGGCCGGAAACGCTGCTGAATGGTGCTTGGATGCCTGGGCCGATAATGCAGTAGTGATTACCTGGGATTTGAACTCTGACTATATTAATGATGACGAACCCCGTAAAGTAATTCGGGGAGGGTCCTGGAAAGACGTGGCCTATTACCTGGAAACCGGCTCTCGTTCCTGGGAATATAAAGACGCTCGTCGTTCCTATATTGGGTTCCGTTGTGTTATGCAACACTTAGGAATGTCATCTGGACGTGAATTCCGTTAAGATTCTTAATCGAAACAACTGTCAGGAAGTACGGCCTGACAGTTGTTTCTTTGTAAACCCTTTACTTTTAGAGTATTAATCACATTTATCTCCTATACCCAATTCCTTTTCACGTTTTTAAAATTTTTCCAAGCTTATGGCTGTGAAACGTAATGTTTTCTTTGACAAAATTCTTCCAGTAATTTACAGTGTAGGGGCTGCCGTGGTAATTTTAGGGGCCCTCTTTAAAATTCAACACCGCCCTGGAGCTGATGAAATGCTCACCATTGGGATGGGGACAGAGGCCGTGATTTTTCTTCTTTTTGCTTTCCAGCAATTCATTGCTCCTACAGCTGAATATCAATGGGAAAAAGTATATCCTGAGTTAGACGATAATTACAAAGGTGAGTTACCTACCCGTAGCACAACGGCTAATGTTTCGGTTTCTCCAAACCTTGGTCTGATGGCTAAAATGGACGATATGCTGGCTAACGCAAAAGTTACCCCTGATGTATTTAATAATTTAGGGACGGGCCTGCGTAGTTTGTCTGATACCGTTGGTAAAATAGGCCAGATTACAGATGCTACAGTTGCTACAAATGAGTATGCAAAAAATGTAAAATTGGCTGCTGGTTCGCTTCAGGAAATGAACAAATCTTACGGTACGGCGGTAACCGCTATGTCAGACATGGCAAGTGCTACCCTGGAGGCTAAAGAATACAGTACGAAATTCCAGCAAATCACTCAGACGATGGGTGCTTTAAATGCGGTCTATGAATTAGAACTTCAGGATACACAGAAACACCTAAAAGCAATGAATGCCTTTTATGGCAACCTGGCCTCGGCTATGGATAACATGCAAGAAGCTTCCAAAGATGCTCAACAGTTCAAAAACGAAATGGGCCGTCTGACGAATAACTTGCAATCATTGAATAATGTGTATGGTGGCATGTTATCAGCAATGAAAGGTTTGTAGTCCTTTCTCTTTTGAGTTGTCCGAATGGATTACTTACTCCTTAATCTTTCTACATTGATTCTGATATAACTAAAAAAGAATATGGCAGGTGCCAAAGAAACACCCCGGCAGCGAATGATCGGGATGATGTACCTGGTACTGACAGCAATGCTGGCCCTACAGGTGAGTTCAGCTTTGATTGATAAATTTATTTTATTGAATCGGAGCCTTGAGTCAGCTAACGGTACTTCTAGCATAACAAACCAACAGTCAGTAAAAGGAATTAAAGACAAAGCTGCAGAAAGTGGCAACTTGTATGCAGATGTAGTACAAAAAGCAGATGCAGTTCGGAAGCTTTCAGTTGATATGTACAATGAACTGGATGCCCTTAAGTCTGAAATTGTTCAAAAAGGTGGTGGATATGATGAGCAGGGCAACCTGAAAGAACCTAAAGAAGAAGAGCAGGTTGCTGTTTTAATGGTAGGTAATAATCGAACAGGAAAGGCCTATGCATTGAAAGATCGCCTAAACAAGTTCGTGGTGGATCTTCAAAAATTTGCGGATCCAGGCACTCAGTTTGCTCCTTTAGCTTTGGATGCAAAAGATGACCCTGTTACGAGCCGTGACCCTGAACAACGTCGGAAAGACTTTGCAGAACTAAATTTTGCTCAAACCCCAATTCCCGCGGCCTTATCAGTATTGAGCCAGAAGCAATCAGAAATATTGCGGTATGAAAATACAGTACTTGATCAGTTAGCAGCTAAAGTGGGTTTAAAAGAAATCAAATTTGATAAGATTTTCCCGGTTGTTTCTGCCAAATCAAATACGGTGGTAGCTGGTATGAAGTACGAAGCTGAAATGTATGTAGCGGCTACTTCAAATGCTATTACACCCCGCATGAGCTTTAATGGTGCCGCGGTACCTATCAAAGACGGCCGTGGTCAGATTCAGTTTATAGCTCAAGGTGGTGCTTATGGCCCTGATGGCTTAGCGAAAAAATCATATACTGCTACAATTAATTATCCTGACCCAAGTGGTCAGATGAAGACCTTTACAGTAACGGGTGAATACTTTGTAGCAAAACCATCTTATAGTATTCAATCGGCTTCTTTACCCGCTCTTTATTTAGGTTGTGCTAACCGCTTGCAATTCGTAAGCCCTCAAATGGGTGCGATGTGGAACCCATCTTTTAATGCAGAAGGTGCTGAAACCATTGCTGGCGGACAAGGTAAAGTAACCGTAGTACCTAGCTCACGTACGGTAAGCCTGAACGTAGTGAATATGGGAACCACATTGGGTACAGAGAAATTTAATGTACGTCGTGTACCAGCACCTAAACTAGTTGCTTATGGAAACGGTTCTCAATTAGATACTCGTAAAGGTGCAGGGGCCTCCCAACTGCGTGTATTAGAAGTAAAAGCAGTAGCAGATGAAGATTTTGCAGCGTCTAATCCAGAAGATGCAAAATTCAGAATCAGTGATGCTCAGATTTCCTTAGCACGTGGTCAAAAACGAGTTGCCGGGCCAGTTTCATTAGGTAACATTTCTTCAATGGCAGCTACTGCTCAGGCCGGAGATCGTTACGTAATTGAAGTGAAGGGCTATCAGCGTCAAAACTTCCAGGGAAAAGTTTCTAGTACGGCACTCAATGAAATCATTACAATTCCGTTATACTAATCGGAAAATTAAACACCAGCCATCATGAAATTCAAAGGCATTGTGGGTACGGCTTTATCGCTATTTATGGCGGGCACGGCATTGGCTCAGGAACGAGCCGACCTGGCCGAGCAGAAGAAAGCTCCTGATTCAGCACGTCCGATTGCAGAAGAGGATATTATGTACAAAACGACGCTTTGGCGTCGGATGGATTTGATGGAAATCCAGAATCAACCATTCTTTTCGAAAAATAATGAGATTACGAAGTATTTAATCGATGGAATGCGGGCTGGTGTATTAAAGGCCTACAAGAATGATTCGCTGGCTACGGAAATTACCCCTGAGCAGTTTAGTGCGAATATGATGATGGAAAACACCGGTTCTACCTTATCTGACGAAGAAAAAGCAGCTGGTTTTGGTAATGAACCTGCTGCTGGTGATGATGGTTGGGGAAATGCAGGAGCTAAAAAAGAAGCTCCTAAAAAACCCGCTGCAGCCCCTTCATCAGGAGATGACGGTTGGAGTGATGGGAAGTCGAAATCAACCACTACACCTAGCTCGGATGGTTTTGACCAGCCTTCGGCGGCAACTCCTTCGGCGTATGAGTATTTTCCAACGGATATTACTGTCTTGGAGCTGAAAGAAGATTATGTTTTTGATAAACGCCGTTCACGCCCATATGATGATATTCAGGCAATTACACTGATTATTCCAGCGGCTAAAACGAGCGTGGGTTTTGATAAGGTTATTGCGTCTTTTAAGTTTAAAGATGTAGATCGTTATTTCCGTAGTGATCCAACCAAATTCATTTGGTATAACAATCAGAACAATGCGAAACACCTCAACATGGCAGACGCTTTTGATCTAAGACTGTTTTCATCACGAATCGTAAAGCAATCGAATTCAAGAGATGCTGATTTATCAATGATCTACGGAGGTGAAAAAGAAGGATTGGTAAAAGCTCAGCAATTAGAGTATCGTTTGATGGAATGGGAACATAATTTGTGGGAATATTAATCTGATGAACCAATAAAAAGAGAGCCCCGGCATAAACTTATGCCGGGGCTCTCTTTTTATTGGTTAAAATAATCTAGGACAAAGAATACGCTGACGATTGGCGAGCATCAAACTAATAACAATTTCATGCGTGCCTTTAGAAACGGTGCTCAGATTAGAAAAGGTGAAGTCATACGAATAGCCAATATTTAGTAAGTAGTTGACATTTACACCTATCAACCCCACGATTGCATCTTTATGCCGGTAGGAGGCTCCAAGCCAAACACGATCTTGAAATAAAGCTTTTAGGTTAAGATCAAAGGATACAGGAGTCGGCCGAACGGACTTCACCATGGCGGAAGGTAATAAGGCAAAATCATTGCTAATGTCAAAGCGATATCCGGCGGTCAGAAAATAATGATTATAAAGTCGCCCTAACCATTCATAGTCAGAAGTACCATTGAAACCGTAATTAAGTTTTTTAAATAATAACTGATTTACGGAAGCTCCTACGTAAAAATTAGCTGAATATAAGAGTGCTCCGGCATTAATATCCGGGACGATTTTGCTCAGCTTGCCATATCCACTGAGTGGATCGTTCGGCTCAAGTAGTTGTAATTTATCAAAGTCGAGTGTGTGTTGCGTTACGCCAGCAGAGATACCTGTAGAAAGCTTTAGAAAATTGGTAAGAACAAAATGGTGAGCATACGTAATGTCAAAAGTAGTACGGCTACTCGGGCCAGTTTCATCACGAAGAAAAATAGCACCTATTCCATTGTGGTCGGGAAAGTGTTGCTGGCTACGAAATACTTTTGAACGAGCTAGCGGCCGCCCATTTGGGCCTCTTACCGATAAAGAACTGGTGCGGTCAGACTTGTCTAAGGCTGCATTGCCAGCTATATAGAAAGTTTTGGGAGCTCCCTCCACCCCTACCCACTGATTACGATAGCCACTTTTCAAATCAATATAATCTTCCATACCACTCCATGCTGGATTGATTATATACGAATTAAACATATACTGGCTATACTGTGCCCGTTGTTGTGCTATACTACTGCTAAAAATCAGGAATAATAACAAGGTAGGTAAGTAATGCTTTGGCATATAGTCGTGTTAGAATTGTAAGCAGTATGTAAAAATAACGTGTAACTGAAAATTGAATTTTACTTAGTCAAGCTTCTTCTTAAGAAAGTGGGTATTCAAGCTTCATATTCGGGTAATTAGCCACTTTTTATAGACGAATATAAATGAGCGTAAGCATACATCATTGTCTAATAAATATCTTAATAGATAACGGTATATCTGAGGCGACACAATTCTGCATTTCGTCGCATTAATCATGCTTTTTGTGTGACGTATTTCTATTTAAGTTACTGATTTTCAATATAATAATTATTTTTATTCTAATAAAATATTCATCTCGAATAAACTTACTTTCGTCTAGTTTGTCATAGCCAGGCAGTTAGTTTAAGGATTTTTGATTGCAAAACGGGCTCTGTTTGGTCTATTCTTCTCAACGTTTTTAGTAAATCAAACCATTTTATTACGCAGCACAGTGTCTATACATCGAGCTATGAAGCAATTGCTACTTACAGTATTATTTTTTTTAGGAATCGGATCAGCGTATGCTCAACTTCCAGGAACACCATCTGGAGGTCAGGGGCAAAAATCCAGGGCAATTCCGGGAACAGCAACGGATAATGACCAGAAAACAGGGAACACAAAAATTACGGGTTTTGTCGTAGACTCGGCTCTTACGAAAGCCGTTGAGTTTGCTAGTATTGCTCTTTATAATCAGGCTACTAATAAACCAGTGGATGGCGTAGTGGCCGACGATAAAGGGAAATTCACATTGACTCGTGTTGCCGAAGGAACCTATAAACTACTCATCACTTTTATTGGTTTTAACACGAAAACCATTCCTAATGTTAAAGTTAGCAAAGCTGAAACGGTTGATATGGGGGTAATTAAGCTGTCTGCTTCTGTACAAACTTTACAAGAAGTAACAGTGACAGGACAGCGTGAAATGGTTGAAGAGAAAGTGGATCGTCTGGTATATAATGCGGACCGTGATTTAACGGCCAAAGGAGGAGACGCAACCGACATTTTGCGTAAAGTACCCATGTTATCGGTTGACCTGGATGGTAATGTGCAATTACGGGGAAATTCAAACGTGCAAGTATTAATTAATGGTAAACCTTCGACGATTGTTGCTAGTAGTATAGCCGATGCCCTGAAGCAAATACCTTCCGATATGATCAAAACAGTAGAGGTTATTACATCACCTTCTGCTAAGTATGATGCCGAAGGTTCTGGCGGGATTATCAACATTATTACCAAAAAGAATAATCTACAGGGGTTTACCTTAAATGTAGATGCTGCTGGTGGTAACCGGGGGGCTAGCCTGGGTTTAAATGGTAATTATCGTCGTGGTAAAATTGGATTTTCATTAAATGGGCATGGTCGGGCGAGTTATAACGTAAAGGGAAAATCAATCACAGACCAGACCAGTATCGTTGATGAGGTCAGCTATCTGACGAGGCAGGCCTCTAATTCAATGAATAAGAACCTGTTTGGCACGTATTCGTTAGGAATGGATTACGATATCTCTAAAACCTCGTCATTAATTGCTAAAATTCGTTTTGGAACCCGGAATGGTATTACTACTCAGGGACTGAATACGAATATTTTTAAAGCGGGGACACAGACCAGTACCAGCTGGCGGGATATTGATTCTAAAGACTTGTCGGGAACGTTTGATGGCTCAGTAGATTATACCAAAACGTTCAAACCCCAGCAGGAACTGAGTATTTCGGGGCAATACAGCCGGAACAATCGTACCAATAACTACGTAGCGGATATTTTGGCTAGTGAAGGAGGCGAAATTACCAGTCGCCAGAAAAATGATAATACTAGCTACAATCAAGAAATTACGTTTCAGACGGACTATCAGACACCGATGGGCGGCAAGAACCAATTGTTAGAAGTTGGAGCAAAAGGAATATTTCGGCAAGTAGAAAGTGATTATAAGTACTATGTTTCCACTGGAACACAGGACTATGTTACGGATACAACCCGTACAGCTAACTTGTTTAACTATAACCAGAATATCATGGCAAGCTATGTTTCTTATCAGCTTGCTACAGATAACAAATGGAATTTTAAAATAGGGGGTCGCTACGAATACACCCTTATCAATGCGGATTTTAAAAGTAGTTATACGATTGATATTCCTGACTATGGCAATTTCGTGCCGAGCATTAATGTTTCGAAACTTATAAACGGAAAGACTATTAAATGGGCCTATAGCAGACGTTTGCAGCGTCCGGGTATTCAGTCATTAAACCCCAACCTGAACCTTTCTAATCCGCAGAATATCAGTTTAGGGAACCCGTTCCTAAAGCCCGAGCTGACGGATAATTTTGAAATGTCCTGGAGTAACTCATTTAAGGGAGTCTACCTGAATCTTACCGGATTCTATCGTTACACTGGTAATTCTATCAACAGTGTTCGTTCAAATTCAGCTAGTATTAAAGAAGCTTTTGCGGGCACAGCTTATTCAGCCATCCTGAATACGGCCCTGGCAAACGTTGCAGATGATGCAGTAGTAACAACTTCAAGCAATATTGGTAAGGAGCAAACAGTAGGGGTTAACATTTTTGGGAACATCAATATTACGCCTAAAATTTCAATTGGTGGGGGAAGTGATATCATGTACCTGATGTTGAGTAACGGCGGGTCCAGTGTGCTGGCTGCTTCAAATTCTGGCTTTACAATCAGCGGACGTTTCAATGTAAACATTACCTTGAAAAACAACTGGGCCATGCAGGGTTTTGGCTTCATCAGAGGGCGTCAGGTGCAATTACAAGGATATGATGGAGGCTTTGGTTTCTATAACTTCGGTATTCGTAAGGAGTTCGCTGACAAGAAAGCCAGTGTTGGTTTTGGTATGGAAAACTTCCTGAATTTCGGTGGATATAAAGTTCACTCTGAATACGTTACCAGCACTATAACTCAATACAGTACGAACATTCGTTATAACACCGGGTTTAGAATTTCATTTAGCTATAAAATTGGCAAAATGAGCTTCAATCAGTCGCAAAAACGCCGCAAGGGCGGAATTGAGAATGATGACATTAAAAGTGATGGGAGTGGTGATGTGAACAGCCAGCCTCAACAACAAAATAATACCAGTGGCGGTCGTCCTGGGGGAGGAGTCAAAAATCGGTAAAATACACCTACTAATTGAGTCGTCCTAATATAGGTTGACAAGTTTAGGATTGTCCCAGTTGCTTGTGC
>JASGGE010000110.1:0-13364 GCA_047605205.1 Siphonobacter sp. | reverse complement strand
CCGTAATACAGTTGGTTATACTCATCACGATTCGGTTCCAGTCGGGTCCATACCACTGTACCTGCTAAGGCAATCAGTCCGATAAGGCCCCAGTTGAGGATTCCAGCCCCCGAAATAAACTCAGGCATATATCGAGAGGCGTAAAATAGAACCCGGTAAGCAGGCCCACTCAGGCCAGCAAGCTGACTATAAAAATGGGGATCAAGCGGAAGGACTTGAATCGTAAAATATAAAGCGAAAAAACGGAAGAGTATTTTCTCGGTTGCACTCCAGGACGGAGGTGTGGAATAGGTCATCGTTGTCTATTTGTTAAACAGTGATCAATAGCCGGGATTTTGCTGAAGAGCGGAATCAACGAGTAACTGATCTACGGGGAGTGGAAGTAAGTAATGACTAGTCTCGGTGTTTAGTACACTAGCTGCCCGACCCGTACGTACCAGGTCAAACCAGCGGTGAGGCTCCAGAGCAAATTCTAATCGGCGTTCGTTTTCAATGGCCAGGAGTACTTCAGCAGTCGTTGAAGCACTGCTCGCCGATAAGCTAGCCCGGCTACGGACGGCATTTAAGTCCGTGATAGCATCGGCTAGTTGAGCCAACTGGGCCCGGGCTTCTGCACGAATCAAATACTGTTCGGCTAGGCGTAACACGTAGGAAGGGTCAGAACCAGGGTTACGGTAATACAGATTACCATACCAGCGGTTTTGATTATCAATGGCAATCAGCGTACTACGGTCTCCCTCTGTCGTAGTGCTGTTGAGTAAACTTACCAGAACATCGTTGGGAGCCCACTGACGGGTACCGCCGTTGGTTTGGGGTTGCCACTGGCCACGGTGGGAGTTTACTTCAGTAGTACCATTATAGAAAATTTCAAAAATGGATTCCTGTGTGCCCCGGGCGTTATTGGCAAAGAAACTGCTATAGGGCTTAATTAGGGTATAATTGGTGGCATCTATAATGAGTTTACTCGCGTATTCGTCCGCTTTAGCCCAATTTTGCTGGTACAAATAATAGCGTGCTTTTAAGGCCCACACGGTCTTTTGCGTCGCCCGATACCGATCAGTGGTTGCTGGTAAGAGGGGCTCGGCGGTATTCAGATCAGCTAATACCTGAGCATATGTCTCTGCTACGGAGCTGCGAGTAATGCCCCGGTTATCCTCGGGCGATGCCGTGGGTTTGATAATCAGCGGAACGCCGCCCCATACCCGCACTAAATCAAAATACGCCAGGGCCCGAATGAAGTAGGCCTCGCCGATATACTGGTTTTTAAGGGTTTCTGTAAGAGCGGGATCTGTCACCGCCGCTACTTTACTGATGACGTTATTGGCCCGGTTAATGGTTTGGTAAATAGCAGTCCATACACCACTGATCATGCTGTTATCAGCATTGACTTTATGGTTAATGAATTCCTGAACAACGGATTGGGACCCCGTCCACTGAATGTTATCTCCTGACAAATAGCCAATGGCCTGGAAATTAGTCCCGTAATAATTGGTACTTGCTAAGGCACTATAAATGCCTCGAACGGCAGTTTCGGCAGAGGTTTTGTCCGTAATAGTAACGGCATCTGAAATAGATTCCTTGGGCTTAACGTCAAGAAATTTCGAACATGCCGAAAGCAGAAAAAAGAATAGCAAGAAAGATTGTTTCATAACAAAAACGGGATTGTCAATTAGAGTGTGACATTCAAACCAAACTGTATACCAAGGGGTTGAGGAGGTGTTCCCAAGTCAATACCTTGCTGATTCTGATCACTACTAGCACTCGACTCGGGATCCAAACCCGTGTATTTAGTTAGCAGCCACAGGTTCGTACCTACTGCGTACACACGCAGGTTGGAAATACCTACTTTTTTCGACCAGTTGGTAGAGAAGGTATAGCCTAGGGTTAGCGAACGGAGCCGTAGAAATGAACCGTCTTCCAGCCAGTGACTTCCTCCATCCCGGTAATTATTGACGTTAACCCCGTCGGGTCGCGGTACATCGGTAACATCGCCAGGCTTTTGCCAGCGGGCTAGATTACTGGCAAAAATGACCCGGGCTGCGTCCCGGGCTCCGCCGCCTTCCCCAAAGAATTTATTGTGATTGTAGATCTTGTTCCCGTACTGGAAAGCAAAAAATAGGTTTAGATCAAATCCTCGATACGTCAGATTGTTCGTCCAGCCACCGAAAAGTTTGGGCCAGATGCTGCCTACGATCTGTCGATCATCTGTCGTGATTTCACCATCTTTATTCACATCATCATATACTACATTTCCTGTCTGGGGATCGACGTATAACTGCTTGTATACCCAGAAAGAATACAGAGGATGGCCTTGTTGTTGTAAGATTAGATCCCGGCTACCATAACGCAGCGGAGTAGCTAGTTTTTCAATGTTATTGATGTTGCGGGCCAGATTTAGACTAGTTATCCACTTGACTGCTCCATTCTGAATAGGAGTAGCCTGAATTACCCATTCAAATCCTTTATTACTGATTTCGGCAGCATTACTCCAGTAGGCACTAAAACCCGTTGTGCTGGGCAGGGTTAACTGGAGCAGGCCGTTCGTCGTATACTTTTGGTAAACATTAAACTCAGTGGAAAGACGTCCCCCGAAAAAAGCAGCATCTACCCCTACATTGAGCTGCCGGGTTTTTTCCCATTTCAAATTGGGGTTAGCCAATTGCTGGGGGGCAATGCCGGGATCTCCTTGATAGGAGGCTCCGCCAGTCCAAAGGCCCTGAGCCGCAAAATTACCAATTCCATTCTGGTTACCAGTGATGCCATAACTGGCTCTCAGTTTGAGGTCACTCAGGGCCTGAACGGACTGTAAAAAGGGCTCCTGTTTTAATCGCCAGGCGGCTCCAACAGCAGGGAAATAACCCCATTTACGATCATTCCCGAAACGAGAAGAACCATCGGCTCGTACACTGGCATTGAGTAAATACTTACCGGCGAAATTGTAATCTGCTTTGGCAAAGAAGGATGCTAGTGTGCTTTTGCTCCAGCTTTGCGAACCAGCTGTTGTTGAAGCCGAGGAGATCTGAGTAAATGAGTTATTAGCAAAGCCCCGGCCTTCTGCGTATGTGCGGGTAAGCACATCACTTTGCAAGGTATTACCAATTAATATGCCAAATGAATGCCCCTGCCCGAGATTCTGGCGGTACGTGAGTGTTTGCTCATTGAGTAAGGAACTGAACTGGGTTTGGGAAGAAGTGGCCAGTCCCGAAGGGCTCCCCGAGATGAGCAGGCTGTTCCAGTATTCCGACTCATTATACCCATTGTAATCGACTCCGAAGCTGGTTCTGAATTTCAGGTTGGGCAATAGCTGAGCTTCCCCATAAAGATTGCCAATGTATCGAAGGCTAACGGAATGCACGTTATAATTTTCCAGCAAAAGGGTTAGGTTGTCGAACCCAGCCCGGCCCACGAGTACTCCGTTTTCATAGGGAGACAGGTAAGTGGGTGTGTGTAAGGCAGCCTGTAATAAGCCACCTGCTGGCCCATCGCCGGCTCTGCCCTGGTTACGGTAAGATCGACTCAGGGTATTACTTACTCCAATCTGAATGTGATCGTTTAGTTTCTGATCTAGGTTGATTTTAAAACTGGCCCGGTCAAAAAAGATGGGTTTAATGATAGCTTCCTGTTTCGTATAGCTTCCTCCCAGGTAGTACCGGGTTGTGTTACTGCCTCCGGTAAGCGAAGCATCATAATTTTGAAGCTGAGCTGTACGGAATAATTCGTGTAGCCGGTCGTAAGTCTGCTGTTCTTCAGGTAAACCCCGGCCTCCTTCTGAGACAGAGCGGAAGGGGCGGTTGGCTTCCGTACGATTGAGCGAAGGGGTATCTTTCCCTGTATTGATCCACCATTCATTCACAAGTTCAGCGTGTTGTGGACCCGTGGTTAAGTCCCAAAGCCGAGCCGTCTTAGACCAACCCGTGGAGGCATTAATGAATACTTTCGGTTTTTGATCATAATGGCCCCGCTTTGTCGTGACAAGGATCACCCCATTGGCTCCCCGAGAGCCATATAAGGCTGTCGCTTCGGCATCTTTTAGCACTTCAATGCTTTCAATATCCGAGGGATTCAAATCGGCAATGGGAGAGGTAGACTTGCCTCCTGTACTAACCGATTGTAAGCTATTATTATTAACAAAAACACCATCGACCACGTAAAGAGGATCATTGTCAGCATTAATAGAGGTAGCCCCTCGTACCCGGATATTGACCGTTTCTCCGGGTACACCCGTATTACTGGAAATCTGGACCCCTGGTATTTTTCCCTGTAACTGAGCGTCGAAACTACCCGCTGGAATGGTTTTCGTATCACTGGGATCAATTTTAGAGATGGAACCAATCAGATTTTTACGTTCCTGGGTACCGTATCCTACTACCACTACTTCATTAAGCTGATTGTGTTCGGGCTGTAAGTGGATGGACAGAAACGTTTGATTGCCCAGGGCGATCTGCTGAGTCTGGTATCCAATCAGTGATACAACTAATTGACTACCGGTGGAAAGGTTGGTGAATTGAAAATTCCCGCTGGTATCCGTAGTTACGCCGCGGGTGCTTCCTTTAAGGGTTACATTCACGCCGGGTAACCCATTTCCTGCTTCATCCAGGACGCGACCGCCAATCCGGTCTACCTGGTGAGCTTGATTAACTTGTTTGGTTTGGGCCGAAGCAAAAGGCTCCGTAATCCACAGAAGACCGACCATCATCCAATAGTGAGCAAGACGGTAAAAACGAATCTGCATAAAGTGACAGAAAGAGTGAAAGCATAATTCAAATGGAAAAACCAGAATGATATAATTCAATAAAGCGTGCAGCAATCAGGTAGATAGGTCTGGTGCTACAATATTACGGCTCTTTTTATTATTTTTACTTATTCTATAGATTTTATAGATTAATTGTGAAAATTTGCCGGTATAGTCAGGAAAAGGTTCGTCCACTAGTTACATTAGGAGTATGATTCTTGGTGGTATGCCTGCTTATTATAATATTTTAAAATGCTTTTTATGAACCCTAAGTACGTACTTATCTGTGGATTAGGCCTGTTTTTGTTGACAATTGCCGGATCGGCACAAACGCCGATTCAACTTTCTCTCAATGAAAATCCCTACGGCCCCCCGGCTGGCGTTAGCAAGCGAATTACCGCTGAGCTAGCAAAGGTACCTCGCTACATTCAAACCGAGCCCGATACGCTGGTGGCGGCGATTGCCCGCAAGGAGGGTGTGGACCAGGAACAAATTATTCTCGGCGAGCTGCTCGAACCGCTTGGGATTTACTTAGGACTTAGGGGCGGGCCCGGTGGGGAGTTCTTATACGCAGTGCCAGGGTATCCCGCTTTGGTGGAAGCCGCCGCCCGGGTAGGAGGAACAATCATTTCGATTCCCTTGAACGAACGGAAAGAAAATGATTTAGCCGCGTTTCGGGCGGCTCTTTCAGCTAAAACACAGGCTCTTTTTTTAGTGAATCCGCATAATCCTTCCGGTACCGTTAGTGACTCCAGGCAATTTCATACGTTTTTACACGAAGTTTCCCGCCAGGCCCTCATTATTGTAGATGAAGCATACCTAGAATTTAGTGATGATTTTGAGGGCCGGACCGCCGTAATCAATACCCGGCTTGGAGATAATGTACTGGTCTTTCGCACGTTTGCAAAAGCCTATGGCATGGCAGGGCTATCACTGGGGTACGCAGTTGCTCCGAAAGAACTGGCTCGTTGGCTGAAAACGCAGGGATTAAGTAATTCCCATGACTTAAACCGCTTGAGTGTACAAGCAGCCCTGGCTGCTCTGGAAGACAAGCAGTATCTACCCCGTGTTCATCAAATCATTAACCAGGAACGTACCAAATGGAATACGATTCTGGCTGATTTGAAATTGCCCCATACGGAGTCACAGGCTAATTTTGTGTACCTGGATACCGGTAAGCCTTATGAGGTAGTTGCTGCCCACTTCCGGAAAAACGGAATCATTATTGGTCGGGCATTTGCTCCATACGCAACTTGGGTTCGGATCAGCATTGGATTGCCACAAGAAAATGTCCGGGCTCAGGCTACATTGCGAGAACTTCTTTCAAAAAAATAAGTCTACTCGAAAGTTTATGACGTATAAATTACATCGGTAGCTGATTTTAGACGAAATCCTTTTCCTGATAATACTGAGTATACGTCTATTTAATCACTTGAAGTTTCTAGTACGAGCAACGCATAAAGACTTTGACAACGATTCACGAGCTGGAAGGATCGTAAATCTGGATCCGTACAAAAAGTCAGTAAATAGTTGCATCGTTTTATACTACGCTCTCGTAGCTACGCACGCTCTGCATCAGGTAGCTAAACAATGGAGTGATTAGCTGGCTCAAACCCTTTGCTCAGGGTAAGCCTTTGTAACTGAACCCAATAGTGTCGAAAATAGACTAGGGATACGTTTGATGAAATCTTTTTCAGTGGAAGCAAAAGGATTAATTCAGTTGAAAAACTTTAAAATCCCTGATTTCCTGATGGGAAGCGGTAGAGTGAAAACCAAAGTAACCACCAGTGTAGAGCTGAGAATCCTGATTATGAAAAGAAGAGAATACCATTAACATATACTTCGACCGTCCCCTTTTGTGCTATAGTGCGAATTCGGTAAGGGTGATTGGGTTGTAAAAAATAAGATAAGGCTTCGTGTCCCTGCGATAACCGACGCTCACCAGTACCTATATACTTGCGAAAACGAGTAGTTGTATTGCTATTACCACCTATTCCTACATAATAAAGTTGCAAGCTATCATAGCTGGCCAGCGAGCCATTTTGAGCAAATAAGTGTTCATTAGCCATCCAAAACCGATTTAGGTCAGACAACCGGTCATTTTTTTCTTGATCAACCACTATAGTTCGAACATATTCAATTACAATAGGATCAGAAAGCCTATGTCTGAACCAAACTGTTACTCCAGCTTGTGTATCCAGAATCAAAGCTCCCGTCTGAGTATATACAGAAGAGTTTGGGCAAGATTCCATTTCAATGTGCCACTTTTTACCATCGGGTAGACGACTAAAATCATCGTGATAAAGTATTTTTTGGGCAGTAGCAGACTAACTAAAAAGATAGCAGATAAAAATTATCCTTTTCATAATCGAACAAAGGATGAATAAAGTGAGAGAGACTTTCCAATCAAGTTGATAAAAGATATGTTCGAGTGTTTTGCTGTAAAGTTGGGGTTAGCTGAAGTCTTTTAGAAATTAATTGACCTGTGCACAATGAAAGAGCCTTTGAAAAGTCTTGTTCGACGATTGAGAATCATATAATGCTACCAAAGGCCATTACCGAATTAAATCCAAAGTATGAAAATGCTCATCTGTTATACTGTACTCATGAATTAACTTTGAGTTAGCAGGGGTCTGAAGGAAATTAAGGAGACACGTCATTACAATTCCCGGTCGGTCTCGGCGAACCGATAGTTAAAGTAATAAGTAATGCAGCGGTTAGGAAAGTATTTAAAATTCATTAATCTATAAAATCTATAGATTTTATTTGGATATATAAAAACTCCTCTTTTATCTTTGCACATCGTCTTCAATTACTTACCTGCAAAAGTAGTTGTGTGGCTTATAGCGAAAGGGGGATAGACCGTCTCAGTGATCCCTCATTCCAAATGAGAAGCAATGCTATTCGGTTTATGGCATTGGAAACTATAACCCCAACCATTGTATGGTTCATTCCTTCATCTGTTTTCTAACGCCCCAATCCTGTTGGTGAGGGTAGCTTTTCTGACTTAGCAGTGTCTTGTATGGGTTTGATGTATTAAATCATCCCTACGCCTAACTTTTTATCTGCTTCAACATTTATCAAACGTGTCACTCATGAAAAAAAACACCATTTCATTGCTGAAAGGGACTGCCCTTACGTTAACAATACTCGCTAGTTTAACGTCTCAAGCTCAACAAACCCTTTTCCCGAAGGCGGGAATCTGGCGGGGTGTTTTTACCATCAATGAACAGAAAGTGCCTTTCAATTTTGAAGTAAAAGGGCAAAAGGCAGAAGACGCCACATTTACACTGATTAATGGAACACGTCAGGATCATTTTCACGTTCAGCAAACCACTTCTGATTCGTTATTCATTAAAATGAATACCTACGATGCGGCTTTGGTTGCCAAAGTCTATCCTGATGGTCATTTAACAGGTGAATACCGCAGTCTGGTACCAAGCTTCCGAGGAAATTCACTTCCTTTTGTAGCGGAGTACGGCAAAGCATACCGCTTTGTAGAGCCTGGAAAAGATATTCAACCTGGTGCCAATCTAACTGGCAAATGGGAAATTAAACTTATTAGTAAAGAACCTGTTGCCAATCAAGTGGCTCTGCTTGAGCAGAAAGGAAATAAGCTAACTGGAGTTATTATGACGGTAGTAGGGGATTCAAGGGAACTCGAAGGTACCGTCCAAGGAGATGAATTTGTCTTGTCAGGTTTTACAGGCCCAAACCCAGTCTTAATTAAGGGCAAAATCAATGAAGATAAGACCCTTTCGGCTGAAATTGATCGCGGCCTTTACGTTACCCAAAAACTGGAATGGACGAAGAACAAGAAGGCAGAACTCCCGGATCCTTATGCCTTAACTCAGTTAAAGGAAGGCCAGAACAGGCTCGACTTTTCGTTTCCAGATCTGAACGGGAATACAGTTAAACTCAGTGACTCTAAGTATCAGGGCAAAGTTGTTATTGTTGAAATCATCGGAACCTGGTGCCCCAACTGCACGGATCAAACGGCCTTTTTGGCTCCTTGGTTCAAAGCAAATAAACACCGGGGAGTAGAGGCTATTGCCGTTGGGTTTGAGCAAAAAGATGATCTTCAGTATGCAAAGTATACCCTTAGCAAGCTTAAAGAAAAATACGGCATTGAGTACGATATTCTTTTTGGGGGCTTGGCTGACAAAAAACTAGCTTCAGAAAAATTTGCTGCTCTCAACAAAATGATGGCTTTCCCGACAACCATTATCATTGGTCGCGATGGTACCGTAAAGCAAATTCACACGGGATACACCGGAGAAATTACGGGTAAGTACTACCGTCAGTATGTGAAGAAATGGAATAAAGACCTTGATAAATACATTGCCGAATCAGCCCCCGTTGCAACGGAAGTAGCTGCCCGGTAAATCCTGATTAGTAAGTCGATTAGCCATGGTTTCGAGTGCCGGGTATTTTATCCGGTACTCCTTTAATCCTTATTTGATACATTCACTTTTTCATACAATATTCTCATGAAAACCTTCTGCTGGCTTTTGGCCCTTCCCTTGCTGGCCTTTACAAATCCTCAGGCAATCGTATCCTACAAAGTAGATACTCAAAAAAGTACAATCCTTTGGAAAGAAAAAAAAGTTACTGGCGAACACTATGGAAATGTAACCCTGAGTAGTGGAACTCTGACGGCCGAAAATGGACAACTTAAAGGGGGAAGTTTTGAGACAGATCTTCGTTCGTTAACTGTTACGGATTTAAAAGAGCAGGAATACAATCAGAAATTAGTTACTCATCTCAAAGGAGAGGATTTTTTTGCAGTAGAGAAATACCCGAAATCAACTTTTACAATTAGTTCCGTTGCTGTACAAGCAGGAAACCAGGTCTTGGTAAAAGGAAAGCTTACTATTAAAGGAATTACCAAAGAGATTAGCTTCCCTGCTACGGTTAAAGCCGAAAAATCGCAACTGACGGCTTCCGCCACCATTCCAGTGGACCGGACGCAATACGGTATTAAGTTCCGTTCGACAAACTTTTTTGAGAACCTAGGCGATAAAGCCATTCACAATGATTTTGAACTGGATATTCATTTGGTTGCGAATGCTTCAGGACCTGAAACAACCAGCCGATAGGACATGAAAAAGAGCGGGTTTGGAATCTTACTACTCATTTTGTTCACTGTAGAGGGGGCGTTAGCACAGGAGTACACTCAGATTAATTGGGCCTATCAGCTTTCTAAAACGGCCCTTCAACCTGGGGAGGAAGCTGAATTGATCGTTACGGCAAGCGTCAAAAAAGGTTGGTTGCTATACGGATCAGATTTTAAAGCAGATATAGGGCCACAGCCAACCACGTTTGAATTTGTTCCGAACGGAACCTTTTCGCCCGTAGGGCCGATAGTAGCTGTATCACCTCAATCCAAAAGGGATAAGACCTGGGATATAGACGTGACGTACTTTACCCGACAGGCTGAATTCAGGCAAACTATACGGATTGACCGACTGGATTATTTTTTCACGGGTTACATTACCGGCCAGGTCTGCCACGAAACAAAGGGGCTATGTGTTCCCTTTCGGCAGGCTTTTCATTTTGATCCCCTTCAAACAAAATGAAAGCAATATTCTTCCTGTTTGCAGGTTTGTTTTTTTTGAATCTGAGTTATACGAATGGAGAAGAGCCCCTAAATAAAGTAGCAGTAGGGGAAAAGCTTTTTTTTGATCCCATTCTCTCAGAAGACCGAACGGTAAGCTGTGCTTCTTGCCATAAGCCCGAATTTGCCTTTGCAGATACCGTTTCTTTCAGTTTGGGTGTACACCACCAGTCTGGAAAGCGAAATACGCCTTCGGCGATGAATCTGGCAGGTCGGTTGCAACTCTTTTGGGATGGGCGGGCATCGTCTTTAGAAATGCAGGCTCTGGAGCCGATTGCCAACCCGAACGAAATGAACCTGCCCATCGCCGAAGCAGTATCTCGTCTTCAAAAGGACCCGTTTTATACGAAGGCGTTTCGCAAACTCTATAAATCTGATTTGACAGCTATACAATTAGCAGAAGTGATTGCGGCCTACGAGCGGACATTGGAAACCAGTAATAGCCCTTATGACCGCTACATCAATGGAGACGATGGAGCAATGTCTGAGGCTGCCAAGCGGGGTCGGACTCTATTTATTGGGAAAGCCAACTGTGCCAATTGCCACTCCGGCGAGGATTTTACGGCGGATCGGTTTAAGAATATTGGCTTGTTTAATGGAACTACGCTTACGGATCAGGGGCGATATGGGATTGTCAAAGACAGTACCTATTTGGGGCATTTTAAAGTGCCAGGATTACGCAATGTGGCATTAACAGCTCCTTACATGCATAATGGAATGTTTAAAACGCTTAGACAAGTCATTGAATATTATAATCATCCTGACCAGATTGTTCAGAATGGCTATAATCGTGATCCTTCACTTAATACACCTCTTGCGTTAAGCCAGACTGAAATGAATGACTTAGAAGCGTTTTTAGTAGCTCTAACGGATGATCAGTTTACTAAAAAATAGATAATTAGTTGATTTTATAAAAGAGTTTTGTTTTAGTCATTTCCAGATTAATAATTTCAGTTACTACAGCCTTCATGACATTGATATACTTAAAAAAACAGCCAGATAAGTGCAAATTATTTGAAATGTTTTTAAAGTGCCATGTGGATATATACCATACTTACAGCAAGTGAAATCCTTTCTTGGTGGTCCCGTTGCAAAAAACTAGTTTTTCACTGGGTAGGTAGCTACTCGAATTAAGAGGGTACATCACTTCTAGTCCTTACCCATTTGTTGGCATCAAAATCAATATTTTTCCCTGCTCACCTTATGCAAGACCAAAAGGAACTGCATAAGGTGAGCAGGGACAGTTTGATTGCAGGGCCAGAGTGGTTGTAGAATCTTGCCTCATTGCATCCCAACGCTTTCAGGAATTGTTCTAATGCGGCAAAGTGTAAAAGTGCCAAAGTCAAATCTGAAAACTATTGGCTGACTGAGTAGCCAGGATTAACGCATAGACTAGGCATGGCGATACATTTAGAAAGTCTGTTCCACTCCATTGAATGAATGTTTTGAGCATCGGACAAGCCAACTTTCGTAGTTGCCTTTGTCTATTGTTTTATGTTACGTGCATGCAAAATGTTAGGGGCGAAGGTAGACATATTCAGATTTTCCAGCCTTTTGACTTCCTCTGCCGTTAAACCAATCTTAACGGTCTCTGGGAATTTGATATTAATCTTGCTTTTCCCGAACGGATAATGTTTTGATCAACCAAAGCTGCCGCAATCGCTTGATTAACAACTGTGCGTTCGGTAATCTTTCGGGTATTGGCAAGGTAGGCCTGATACCTTTTGAGCAATGGAACGGTTATTTGCTGAAAAAAAATATCGCTATTGTTACAAATTTGCGAAAGTGATTGATTTGAGGTAGGTTCGTAGTGACCCGGCTAAACATGCCTTGCTTTCGGTGGTTTTCTATAAACGTATCAGCCAGTTCGAAAAAAGATAAACCTGTTTTATTAAGAATGTGTTTTCGAGCGACTTGATGGGAAACTGATTTTTGTTGGGTAGCAAGCTCAAGCACCTTGTCACTGACTTGTGCTTTCTCTTTCAAAATGAGGTTATTTAATCAAGCTGAATTTGGATGAGATTTGCGTACCTTTTCGGCTTTCGCGTCCCAGTCGGATTCTTTGACGTTTTGGGCCAGGTAAAAATAGAACGAGCTAAGGCAGGTGGATTTGGTACAACATAGGTACAACAAATTCTGATTTTATATGTAACCATATTTTAGTTAATAACCTGATAGACAGTAGATATTGAATCATATCGAACCAGATTAAACCATATCATGCAGGATATTGAACCTTTTTACGGCTGGGAAAAATATTACATCGCTGCAGAAGATGAGCAATCGCCTTTTTTTGGCCGGGAGTACAATTACCAGCAGTACGAAAACACAGTTTACGAGTATTATATACACCCTAATTGGGATGAGTTCGGTTCTGATACCTTGTACTGTAAAATTCTCTTTGCCGATTATGGTGAAGGCTTTACCATCATTGAAATGTTTGGCGAGTGGAACGATACGTTACACAATGACATTATGTTTTTCAAACGTGATGTCATTGATCAGCAGATCGGCAATGGCATCAATAAGTTTATTCTCATTGGTGAAAATATACTGAACTTCCACGGAAGCCGAGATGATGATTATTATGCCGAATGGTTTGATGAAATAGAAGACGGATGGATAGCCGCAATTAAGTTTCGGGATTTTGTAGAGGAGGAATTTACCAAGTATCACCTTGATTATTACATTAATTACGGAGGCACACTGGATGAAATTACCAACTGGCGAGGTATGAAACCGCGTTTGCTATATGAATTGATGAACCGACTTATTACCCGACGTTTGGGAAATTAAATCAGAATTTAGAGTATTTATTGAAGGTATGTGTCTTACAAAAATAGCTACGTATGGTGTAGGATAAGGTATTTCAGGTATACGCAGGTCATTAACAAAGTAGTTTTTTAGTTTTGGTTAAGGGAATAAAAAAACAGCCTCGTTTTACGGGACTGTTTTTTCGTTTTTGGGTGGTTTGTCTCAATTACGTATGAGGTGTAAGAAACTTTTTTATTTTTG
>JASGGE010000109.1:0-13488 GCA_047605205.1 Siphonobacter sp. | reverse complement strand
TCCTTAGCAATCCATCACAATATCCTTTGATTGATGCTGCTAGTGAAAGTATTACTATTCAGCCTGCTAGCATTACCAGTAACCTCGTTTCACAGAATGATATCAGAAGCGGTTTTGGGGTAAATCCTTATCCTTCAGCTGCTCTGGTCGACGATATGATGGTACCTGCAAGTGACCCCCGTTTAGCAGTATTTTTCACTCCAACCGCTTCTGGTACTTATGCGGGTATCAATACTGGCTGGAATGCTACTGAACTAACCGCAGCCCAGACTTCAAGTGCAATATCACGCTGGGATTCAACCACTTTCACCGAGAATAACCTTTTCCCTGGTATCCTTATTACTTCTGCTGAAACTTGGTTTAACGTAGCAGAAGCTTACGAACGCTGGGGACTAGGAACGGCTCAAACAGCCTACGAAAATGGCATTCGCCAGTCGATTGCTTTCTGGTATGGCATCAATAATAACAGTAGCTATAGTGGAACGATTACGGCCCCAACGGAAGCTGAGATTACGGCCTTCCTGGCTCAATCAGCGATTGCCTATGGTACTGACAATCTAACTAAAATTGCTACCCAGAAATGGATTGATTTCTCAGTAATGCAAGCAAACCAGGCATGGGCAGAGTACCGTCGTACCAAGCTGGTTCCATTAACTTTCCCAACAGATAATGGTTCAGCAACGACAAAAACACCCCCCACTCGTTTGTTATACCCAACAAGTGAAAGCTCATTAAATGCTACTAATTACAGTGCAGTAAGCTCGAAGGATAATCTTACAACCAAGATTTTCTGGGATGTTAAATAAGAAATAATCAGTCTTACTTTTTATAACGTTAAAAAGCGGGTGAAATTTCACCCGCTTTTTTTGTGTACCTCTTAATAACTGTAGTTGAAATATCCCTTACCTAATAAAAACACAAAACCCTGCCAACCAAAGTCAGCAGGGTTTGTGTATGCTCGTTGTTATAATATCGTCAGTGCGTCTGAACACGTTCTAAATCGAATAGCTCTACCAATACATCAGCTAATTGATCGGCATCTCCACGGCGGCAGGCATTTTTAAGATTAACCGCAGGTGAACGTAAAATACGATTTACAATATTCGCCGTTAGCTTATCGAATTTCTCGGCTTCCGCCGGAGTCAAATGCTTAAGTTGGCGAGCTAATTCTTCTTTCCGAATCTGGTCCAGTGCCTGTTTGAATTTCTGAATAGTAGGCGTTACCACCATTTCTTTCGACCAGTCGTCAAAACCCACCATGGCTTCGTCCAAAATGCGGTGTACGTGGGGAATTGCTTCCAAACGACGTTCCAATGCTTCATTGGCTTTGGCCTGAATGTCATCAATGGCATATACTAAAGCCCCTGGCACTTCTTCAACTTCCTGCTCTACGCTACGGGGCACCGATAAGTCAATGAAGTATTTAAACGTCAGGATGTTTAAGGTCTGTACGCCTGATTTCGTGAACAAGGGTTTGTCCATCCGTACGGAAGAGACAATCACATCGGCCTGCCGAACTTCCTCTTCCAGTTGCTCTAATTCAGCTACCCGGCAACCTGTTTCGGCAGCCAGCTGTTGTGATTTGGCCAGTGTGCGGTTAATCAGCGTTATCTGGGCAAAATCTTTATCAACCAGGGTTTTCACTACATCGGATCCAATCTCGCCTAACCCCACTACCAGTACTTTCGGTAAGATGTGGTTTTGGGTTAAGTCAGCAATCAAATCAACTGTTGCGTAAGATACCGAAGCCGCTCCGTCCCGGAAGCTCGTTTCCTGTGATACGCGTTTGCTGGCGAAGAAGATGGTGTGTAATAAACGGTGTAGAAATGGCCCGGCAGTATCAACATCGGCTGCCCACTGGTAGGAATGTTTTACCTGATTAGGTATCTGAAGATCGCCCACAACTTGTGAGTGCAGGCCGGTTGCTACTTCGAACAAATGACGAATAGCCTCCCGTTGCTCATTGAGGATAACAAAGTGCGAAAGCAGTTCGTTGGATTTTTCGATCCCTTTCTCAATGGCGAGAAGCTTAATAATGGTCTCCGCATAATCCGCGGCAGCAGTATAATAAAGCTCGGTACGGTTACAGGTCGATACAATCAAGACGTCCTGAAAACCGAATAATTCCTTTAATTTCAATGAAAATGACTTGGCTTCACTTTCATTAACTGCTACTTGTTCCCGAACGGAAAGGGGAGCCGTTTTATACGATATACTAATTGCTCGAAACGTATTGTCCATCTCCTTCACTAAAAGCACACAAAAGTACAACAGGATACCCTACAGTTGAATCTGAAAAATTCCAGGAAAATCTATTTAGAATGAGTCAAAATTAAGGGGCTGATTTTGCCATTCGAGAGACAAGATTATGGGGTATTCTAGCTCCTTCCTATGACAAAAGTCATATCTGAACGATTAATAATCAGAGTTTTGTTAGCAGGTCTTCGGAAAAGGTATAATCAATCTACTTGTGCATTCTCCGGGAATAGCGTCTATGAATCCTTAAGGAATATTACTTTTGTTAATCTAACCTAAGCCATATTGAAAAATAAGGCTTTAGCGTTGGTGTATTCAGAATGAAAATGCTTTCGTCTCAAAAAAACACTGAACGTTCTGAGAATCGGTTGAGTAAGCTGCCGGCTCGTATGCTTTCCGGTGATCTATATCAGCAAAAAAATCAGGTTAAAGTTGGTATACTTCTTATTCTTATGGCGTTTTCGGGCGGCTGGTTTTATTATACCAACACGCTCATTAAACGACTTGAGGTTCACGAAGAAGACGAGGTGCGGCTATATGCTCAAAGTCTGGAATATGCCCTGACCAGTCCACTAGAAACAGACGTTAATTTCTTTATGGACAAGGTGGTTAAGGTCAACACCGAGATTCCCGTCATCTATCAATATCAGGATCAGTATCAGGCTATTAATTTAAAATTGCCGGCTGATCCTATGACTCACCCAGAAGAAGTAACGGCATTTCTAAAACAAAAAGCTACTGAATTTGGGGCAATGCACCCTCCTATGCCTATTAATGGTGGCTTCGGAACAGGCTATATCTATTTCAGTCACTCGTTTCTTTATACACAGCTTCAGTTTTATCCGATCGTTATGTTTTTAGGCTTACTGGTGTTCGGGTATTTAGCTTACCTGGCATTTAGTGCGGCTCGTCGTTCGGAGCAAAACCGTGTATGGGTTGGGCTGGCGAAAGAAACGGCTCACCAGTTAGGCACTCCCCTTTCGGGCCTGAAAGGTTGGGTGGAATATTTTAAAACGGCTCCGGACCGATATGAGCCTGAATTTGTCCATGAAGTGGAAAAAGACGTAGAACGCCTGGAAACCATTACTACGCGATTTTCTAATATTGGCTCTATTCCTGCCCTCTACCCTGAACCCATTGGCGAGCATGTAGAAAATTTCGTGAATTACCTTAAGCGGCGGGTGTCTTCTAAAGTTAAATGGCAGGTTATGAATGAACTAACCCGAAACCGCCTCGTTCCGGTCAATCGCTATTTGTTTGAATGGGTAGTTGAAAATCTATGCAAGAATGCCGTAGACGCTATGGAAGGCGTCGGTGAAATCCGGATTCGGATGCACGAAAAAGCAGGGCAAGTTATTATTGACGTTTCTGATACCGGAAAAGGCATTCCCAAATCCCACTGGAAACAGGTGTTCAATCCGGGCTTTAGTACTAAAAAACGGGGCTGGGGATTAGGGCTTACTCTGGCAAAACGAATTATTGAAAATTATCACAAAGGCAAATTGTTCGTAAAAGCTTCGGAACCCGGAAAGGGCACTACATTCCGAATTAGTTTACCCGAGTAATTCCTTAATTCGCATTTAGAACGACTGCTGTTGTTTCTACTTCATTTGAGGAGTTAAGAGCCCGGTCCCGAATCAATATTGAAAACTTAAGGGTATCGTTTTCAGGAATAAAGGCATTGGGAATTAAAATTGCTCGGGAAAGTATTCCTTCAATAGGCCCCGTTTTTCCGTCTGTCCGCAACCGGGGAAAGTTACCCGAGTTAGAAACGCCGAAACTAGCAGTGATATCAACAAATGTTCCATTTTTCTGTTGATAGGTCTTAACCTGATAATTATACCCCTCATTGTACTGCGTTGAATCCTCCGGATAAGTATCAGGGGATAGCCCTAAGTCACCATCGCCATCCTGAAATTTAAGTGACACCACTAATGAATCCTGGGCATTACCAAATGTATCCGTATTGCTATATTTAGTAATACTGCTAAATTCAATGGAAGGCACATCGGAAAAATCAGGTTCTCCCGTACAACCCCAAATTGCGAATGCTCCAATTACCAATCCTATATATAAAGGTTTCATACTCGTTTATTAAGCCTCATTTTGCATTCAACATAACGTAAGAATGGCCTGAAAGTTACAAACCATCGCCGGGAATTTGGTTAAGTTTGTAAGGATTGTCTGTTTCAATAGTTTTCAGAGAAACCGATTTATCAACAAAATGTCTCATAATCAGAATTTTAAAGAACAGGTTTTAGCTGTTCAGCCCAATACGTTTACGGATCTGGCCCTGGAAATTTTCCAGTACCAGGCTACACAAAATCCCGTTTATCAATCGTACTTATCGCATTTAAAGATAAAGCCAGAATCCATTCGTGAGTTTCTTGAAATCCCTTTTTTACCCATTGAGTTTTTCAAATCGCATTCCATCCTGACTGGTCCTGTAGAACCTAAAGTAACTTTTGCCAGTAGCGGCACTACCGGACAGGTAACGAGTCAGCACTTAGTGGCCGATCCTGATTTTTATGATGCCATCAGCGAACAGATCTTCAAAGAGTTCTATGGCCCATTAAACCAGTTTCATATACTAGCCCTATTGCCTTCTTATCTCGAACGCAGTAATTCGTCGCTAGTTCATATGGTTCGTCATTTCATAATCAAAACCCAGTCTGACTATTCAGGTTTTTACCTGCATAATACCACTGATTTACTGGAACAATTACGTTATCTCCGTGCCCATAGTACCAGGAAGGTCCTGCTAATAGGTGTCACTTTTGCTCTGCTAGACCTGGCCGAGCAAACCGATTTATCTTTTCTGGAAGGCTTTGAAAATCTGATCATTATGGAAACAGGGGGTATGAAAGGCAGGCGGCGTGAATTACTGCGGGAAGAACTTCACGAAATTCTGACCAGGGCCTATCATGTTCCTGCGATTCATTCTGAATACGGCATGACTGAGTTATTATCACAAGGGTATTCCTTCGGAGAAGGAATTTTCCAGCTCCCTCCCAGTATGCAACTGATTATCCGTGATGTAAATGATCCTTTTACCTATTGGCAACCCGGCTCTCGAAAAGCGGGGGGAATTAATGTGATTGATTTGGCCAATATTGACTCCTGCTCTTTTATTGAGACCAAAGACTTGGGCAATTATACAGAAGCAGGCACTTTCCGGGTATTAGGACGGTTTGATAATTCAGATATCCGTGGTTGTAATCTGATGGTATCCTAATTTTTCCAATCCATATATTTGGTATGCTCCGTTTTCTGATTCGTTTGTTTGTATTGATTCTGATCGTTACAGGAATCATTTGGGCATGGGAACAAGTAAAAGAGAAAAACCCTTTTTCGCGTTCTGAACCCGAAATCATTACCAACCATACCATTGTCCTGAAGGAAATCACGTCGATGGGGAAACTGGAACTGGTAAAGTATAATTTCCGTGATGTGGTAGATCAAGCCATTACTCACCAGTTTTTACCCGACGGAAAAGCCTTACTGATTATCCAGGGAGAAGCAATTGGCTGCGTGGATCTTACAAAAATGACCCTGACCGATATTGGTGAAACGGCTGATTCACTCATTGTCCGGCTTCCAGATCCCGAAATATGCGTAGCTCGCATTGACCACTCCAAGTCGAAGGTCTATAATACTGAATTTGCCTTTAACGATGAGGCACTGTTACTAGAGCAGGCTTTCAAAAAAGCAGAAGTACAAGTCCAGCAATCAGCTATCGACATGGGAATCTTAGCCCAAACAAAAGAAAATGCCGAAAAGATTCTTCGCCCACTGCTGGAAAAAATATCAGGCAAGAACGTTTTGATTCGTTACCAGATGCATGGTCAGATTGACCGCCTTCGATAAAGATTGTACTCCCCCCAAACGATGCGAGGAAAAGCAGCCATTTGGGAAATTAACAAAATGCTGGCGTAGCCTGGCAAAGTCGGGCTGGGCTTTTGTTCAGGAGTTTAAGCGGCTGGTACCTAAACCACATCAACCAATTGTCGCCCCAATTCATGTACGGCATTTTCAATTTTCTTTAGTTGGCTAGCTGAAGGGTATTTTACACCATTCGCATAATGCTGCACCAAACCAGGATTTAGGCCCGCCAACTTGGCAATTGCTTTAATCTTTACAGCATCGAAGGCTAAAAAAAAGCTGCTATATCATACAAATAATCAAGTTGCACATCACCCGCCTTTTCGTCTTTCCATTCGTCTACTTCAGAGCCTTCATTAACCAAATAATCAGCCAACAACTCTCTAACGTTTTTCTCTATTTCAGCAACAGTTTCCCCGCTGGTGTAGAGTCTAAAGTTAGGAAGCCCAGAGCGTGCCCACAATTTACCACCCTCCTTTTCCAGAATTACTGTTAAGTGTTTTGGCATTTTTTAAATACTTTTTTAACTAATAAATTCCACTACCTGAAAAGGCGAATTTATTAGTTTCACCTCTGTAATTAACGATAGCTAATCGTGGACTCCTTAGTTTTTAAAATAAATTGATCATTTTCTTCAAGCTGATCAGGCAAATCGTTTTTCATGCTACATCCTATCAGAATACTTATCCCGGTCAGGAACATACCAAATCTTCTCATACTCAATATCATTTTTTATAAACAGAAAAGCAAAGAGGCACCAATTAGGTGCCTCTTTGCCATAACGAACTAAAAAATTACTGCTTATTTCCCTTTGTGGAAATCAATCAGTTGTACATCAAAAACCAGGATTGAATTCGGGGGAATAGCTCCTGGAGAACCCTGTTCGCCATACCCTAAATGAGAAGGGATCAAAATTACGCCTTTCTCACCTTTTTTCATTTTAGCAACCGCCTCATCAAACCCAGGAATCATTTGTCCAACACCAACGGGGAAAGACAAACCCTTTTTCTTATCTTCGTCAAATACCTTACCACTCAGCAGTTTTCCAGTGTAGAATACTTTCACGGTATCTCCTTTCACTGGGCTTTCACCTACTCCTGGTTGTGTCGATACATACTGCACACCGGAAGGAAGCGTAACCGGGTTTTTCAGGCCATTTTTAGCAATGTAAGCAGCAATATCACCGGCCTCTTTTTTCGGACGGGCTTCGCGTTCAGCCGCAGCCCGTTTCTGGAAAGCATCCTGCGTTTCAATTTTCAATAATTTCACCTGGAAGCGAAAGTCTGAGCCAGGTTTCACAAAAGGCGGCGGCGATTGCATAGCTCCTCTGAAAAGCGAATCAACGCTGATATAGAAAGTAGCACTATCCCCTACGGCCAGCATTTTCATGCCATCTTCAAAGCTACCTCTATAAGGACCTTTTTGGGCCAACATTACCAAAGGCTGGCCTTCTTTCTGTGAATCCCGAAGTACAGAGTCACTGGCGGTTTTTACAACCATGTTGAAAGTCAGTACATCGCCCTCTTTCGGCAATTTGCCTTTTTCGTCGTGCTCGTGGAACTGGTATTTTACACCGTTTTCACCTACTTCCACTTTAAATTGGTTACACGACCACATCGTTGTGGCAGCCAGTATCGGTAGGATCCAGCGTGTCTTTTGCAAGTTTGAAAAAATCATAAAATGGGCAATCGTTTTTGTTTAGATTATGAAACGGGGAGAAATCCGTTTAAGCGTTTACTAATTGGTCTTTAATTTCTGGCAGTAAGTAAATCAGGCGGTCAACGGTTGCCTGCAGGGAATCTTTGCTTCGCCCACCGGCTGCATTTTTGTGGCCTCCGCCGTTAAAATAGGCTCGGGCAAATTCATTAACAGCAATGTCACCTACAGACCGGAACGAAAGCTTTACTTCCTGGTCACGCTCAATAAGCAATACGGCCATTGAAACATTTTCAATTGAGAGAATATAATTAACAACTCCTTCTGTGTCACCCGTTTGCGAATTAAATCGCTTTAATTCATCGGCCGAAAGGGCCACATAAGCCATATGATATTGAGGCAGTACGTTCATTTTCTGAGATAATACATACCCCAAAAACTGCATTCGTCCCAAAGAATTATTGTCAAAAATCAATCGGTGAATACGGTTGGTATTCACCCCTAATTCAATTAAATCAGCAGCCATCCGGTGAACGGCCGGATTTGTGCTCGGATGCCGGAATGAACCCGTATCAGTCATTAAACCCGCGTACAGACATTCGCCAATAGGCACATCCAGTAATTTTTTTCCACCTAGCTCATTAATAAGCTGATAAATCATTTGAGCAGTAGCAGCTGCCGAAGGCTCCGAGATGGCCAGTACGGCGAAGTCTTCCGGATGCTGATGATGATCAATCATTACCTTAGGGGCTTTTGCATTACGAACAATCGCTTCCAGATCATGCAAACGGGCTAAGGCATTAAAGTCAAGGCAAAAGATTATATCCGCTGCGGCGACTTCCTGAGCAGCTAAAGCGACCGATCGTTGACTAAATTCGATCACATCTTTATAGCCTTCCATCCAGGCCAGAAACTTGGGTGATTCAGAAGGTGTAATTACCCGTACTGTGTGCCCTTTTTTTTGTAGATAGCCTGCCCAGCCTAAAGAGGATCCCAGGGCGTCTGCATCAGGATTATAATGGGTCGTAATCACCACTCGCTGAGGCGTTTCGACAATCTGTTTTAATGCTTCCAGGGAAGTCTGATTTAGACTCAAATCGCTCATAGATTTTTATTGCTCATGTGCAGGTTAAGCTCATTTTTACCGTTTAACAAGTTCTTCTGATTTGTTTCAGAGAAAAAATGATCTTTTTATTAATTACCGAAATCAGAAACCATATTACTAAATAACTATTAATCAGCCATTTATCCTGCACGACTCTTGATCTTTTGTTCTATCGAGCGGGCAAAGTTATTGAAAAACAAGCCAAAAAACTGTCTAATTCTATTATCATTGCCTTTTGGCTGAAAATGAATGCCTAACTTGCAACCCAACTGGGGGTTATCTTAATCAGTATTTCACTAAAATTGGGTATCCTCGAATCGACTTTTATCTAAATTATATCAACGAATTTATGACCAGTAATCGCACGTTTACCATGATTAAACCCGATGCAACCGAAGCAGGTTATACCGGGGCGATTATTAAAATGATTGAAGAAGCGGGTTTTCGTATTGTCGCTATGAAAAAAACGCAGCTTACCCAACAACAAGCCGGAAGGTTCTATGCAGTGCACGCTGAACGTGGCTTTTATGCTGACCTATGTACGTATATGTCATCTGGGGCAATTGTTCCGATGATCCTGGAAAAAGACAATGCAGTAGCAGATTTTCGTAAATTGATTGGAGCTACTAACCCAGCCAATGCAGAAGAAGGCACTATCCGTAAGCTATATGCCAAGTCTATTGAGGCGAATGCCATTCATGGTTCTGATTCAGATGAAAATGCGGCAATTGAATCTAGCTTCTTTTTTGCTGTTACTGAGCAGTACTAACGTCTAGTACTCCTCTTGAAGTATTAAAAGCGATCTGATGAAAATCACATCGCTTTTTTTGATATAACCTTCTGGTTTCATAGTCAACCTTTTCCTAATTTATGAATGAATTCAGTATTTACCTAAAACTTGGCTTTGAACATATTACCGATCCAAACGGATATGATCATATTATTTTCCTAATTGCTCTTTGTGCCATTTATCGGTTAACGGAATGGCGAAAAGTGCTTATTCTCATTACAGCCTTTACGCTAGGGCATAGTTTTACCTTGGCCCTGGCTACGCTTCAGGTTATTCAATACCGAACTGATATTATTGAATTCCTGATTCCGTGTACAATTCTTCTGACCGCTTCTCTGAACATACTACAGCCAACACAGCCTGATAATATATTCGCACCGGTGAACCGTCAGCGTTCTTCTTTCCGGTATATTTTAGCCCTGTGCTTTGGATTGATTCATGGAATGGGGTTTTCTACTTTTTTACGCAGTCTGCTAGGCAAAGAGGCTTCTATTGTTCAGCCTCTATTAGCTTTTAATATTGGCTTGGAGCTGGGCCAGATCCTGATTGTTTTTGGCGTGTTAACGCTTGCCTGGATCCTGATTGACTTGTTCCGCGTGAAAAAAAATAACTGGAAACTAGTGGTTTCAGGAGCCGTCGCAGGAATTGCCATTATTCTAATTAAAGAATCAGATTATTGGCAGGAATTGATGGGGAAATAAATTAAATAACCTTCATTACGTAACTATTTAATGCGTTATGACTGGTAATGATCAGTCATAACGAATACGTTAAATTATATATCGATGTTCTATTCCTTTAAATCTCCGCCTACTATTGCCATTATCGGTTTAGGGTATGTAGGGCTGCCTTTGGCAGTAGAGTTTGGAAAATTTTATAAAACAATAGGTTTTGATATAAGCACCCAGCGAATACAAGACCTTAAAAACAAATACGACTACACAAAAGAAATCACGGCAGCACAATTAGAAAATTCAGTACATCTTTCCTTCACCAATCAGCCAGATGCAATTGCTGAGGCTACCGTATATATTATTGCTGTACCTACACCTGTCGATTCATTTAAAAGGCCTAATCTGACGCCCCTTTTAACAGCTAGCCATCTAGTAGGATCTCTGTTAAAAAAAGGTGATGTTGTTATTTACGAATCAACCGTATACCCGGGCTGCACCGAGGAAGACTGCATTCCTGTACTTAAGCATGAAAGCAGCCTGGTACCCAATGAGGACTTTTTCTATGGCTATTCTCCAGAACGTATTAATCCTGGCGATAGTAACCATCCGTTATCTCAAATCCGAAAAGTGACTTCAGGATCAACTGCTCAGGTAGCTGATTTCATTGATGAACTTTATAGAACGATTATTCTTGCCGGAACGTTTAAAGCCTCTTCTATCAAAGTCGCAGAAGCCAGTAAAGCCATTGAAAATGCTCAGCGTGACGTAAACATATCATTTGTTAATGAATTGGCCCTCCTTTTTGATCGCTTAGGCATTGACACTCAGGAAGTTCTGGAGGCCGCTTCCACAAAATGGAATTTTCTAAATTTCAAACCAGGTCTTGTAGGAGGTCATTGCATCAGCGTGGACCCCTATTACCTCATGCATAAAGCAGAAAGCGTTGGGTATTATCCACAGGTATTACTGTCAGGAAGACGCATAAACGATCAGATGGGAGTCTTTATAGCCAATAAGGTTATTAAGCTCATGATCAAAAAAGGTCATAAAATCGAAGGAAGCCGGGCATTGGTTCTAGGAATTACTTATAAGGAAAATTGCACAGATATTCGAAATACAAAAGTTATAGAAGTGGTAAATGAATTAGCAGACTTTGGGATTCAGGTAGATGTGCATGACCCTTGGGCCGAAGCGGAGCAAGTTCAGAACGAATTAGGGCTTAGATTAAAAGAACCCAGCGGTACTTACCAGGCCATCATATTAGCCGTTGCTCATACCCAATTTCAGAACATTGACTGGCCCAGATTACGCCAAACAGATACTGTTGTATACGATGTAAAAGCAGCGTTACCCAAAGAATGGGCCGACGGAAGACTATAATTACTGCTTGGCAATCCGGCCAGATTTCGTTTCTTTTTCGGTTTTAAGCGAATATAAATATACCCCACCTGATAGCTCGGATGTATCCCAAGTCGCTTTATAGAAGCCCGCCTTTCTAGTTTCAGGTGTTTGTAACTGTTTAATCAGGCGGCCTTGCAAGTCGTATATTGTCAATGATGTTTCAGCGTCAGCAGGAAGCTCATATTCGATTGTAAGAACTTTCTGAACCGGGTTAGGATAAACATTCACTACCAAATTACTTTCCTCAGATTCTACGCTAACCGTCTTAATTCTTGCTTCAAAGGCTGTGCCAGAAGTTGTTACAAAGCCAGGTTCAAGTACTACGGCCTTCCCCGCCGTATATTCAACGGATGAGTTTACGGTGATTTCATTACTTGCATAAATAAAATCTACTGCAGTTTGCTTAATCTGACCATCAATTTTAGTAGTAATAACAAGGGTATAATTTTGCCCGTTAGTATAAAATGCTAACAAACCCAGCAAAAAAACAAAAAGCGTTTTAGTGTATAGTTGTATCATATGCCTGTTTTGCAAGCTAAAGTAACAAAAAATAGCACAATCCAGTAGGTTAACATTGCCATTTCTTATTGATACAGGCTGAGTACTCGTCACGTTCCTCCGATTAGGCTTTATTTTCACTCAAGTAAACAACCAAGCACATTACCTAAAAATTAATTTTCATCATTTTTTTACTTTCTTAACACTAAAAGAACTATATTTCGTCTCAAAACGCCGCTTAATCATATTATCTAATACTTATCCCCGCCAAGTATTAGTTTGTCCAAATTCGTTGAAATACTTAGCTTTATGAATCAAAATTCTACTAACAAGCATCGTTTTTCTAAATATTTCCTACCTTTCAGTATTAGTATTGATGTAGTGCTCCTCACACTATGTTTTCTGGCTTCATATGTTCTCAGACCAGCCCACGTTCATATCACTAGTATTGAATATCGTTTATTTTGTCTATTCTTCGATGCCCTGTGGGTAGTCATTGTGTTGCTGGGTGGCACGAACAAATACTCAAGAACATCCTTCGAGCTATTTTCCATACTATCTAAACTTTTTATTGCCCTATTATGGCATATTGCTATTGTTTCTATTTTATGGGTTAGTATACAAGGATACTTTTTTTCAAGAGTTCATTTATTATTAACCTATTTTTTATTCGCAACATTCGCCTTTGGCTGGCGTGCTACTGCCGTATACTTCCTAAGATATATTCGCTTTAAGGGTCTGAATAACAGAAAGTTCGTAGTGGTAGGATGGGGAGAGCTTTCTGGCCTAATCGTCAATTATTATCGTCAGCATCCTGAAATGGGGATGGAATTTAATGGCTACTTTGATGTATTAACTCCAGAAAATCAGAGAAATCTGAGAGGAGACATAAGCCTTTTAAGCCGTTTCATTCAGGAACACAATATCGATATTGTCTATGTCTGTTTACCTTACTTAGACAATAAAGTAATCTCCTATTTACTAAAAAATTCAATTGTACAGAATACCTCTACCAAATTAATAATTGATTTTCAGGGATTTATAAGAAACCGCATGGAGGTGGAATATCATGGAAATATTCCAATTCTAAACGTCTATAACAATAACCATGCATATCAGTATCAGATTGAAATACCCAAACGCATATTCGATATCGTTTTTGCATCCAGTGTTTTAATCATTGCTTCTCCATTTTACATACTGGTGGCCATTATTACAAAATTAAC
>JASGGE010000108.1:0-13841 GCA_047605205.1 Siphonobacter sp. | reverse complement strand
ATACTTGGAACTACGCATGAAATTGATCGAAGATGCTTCGTCAAAATATTTAGTAGGACACGTGACTTCTGCTATTTCAAAATTATGCCAGAAGATTTGAGCAATCATTTCATTGTCGAATACAAAATCATCGTCACACTTTTCAAAAGGAACCTTCAGGAGTACTTCTCTAGAAAACGCTCGATAGCCTGTATGATATTCAGAAAGTTTCTGATTCATCAACAAATTCTGAATGAAAGTGAGAAAACGATTCGCTACGTATTTATACAAGGGCATCCCCCCTTTCAGGGCTCCTTTGCCTAAAATACGTGACCCAAAAACAACTGGGTACAGATCATTGCCAATAATTGAAATCATGGCCGTAAGCAAAAGAGGAGTATACTGATAATCAGGATGTAACATGATTACAATATCTCCACCCAGTTCCAACGCCTTTTTATAACAGGTTTTCTGGTTGCCGCCGTAGCCTTTATTTTTTTTGTGCCGGATTACATGTTTGATTCCTAGACTATTAGCAACCTGAGTAGTATTGTCCGGGCTATAGTCGTCTACAAGGATTACGTCGTCTACCAGTTCAAAAGGGATTTCTTTGTAGGTACGCTCAAGTGTCAGGGCTGCCCGGTAAGCAGGCATTACAACAATTACTTTTTTATTCTTATACATGAATAAGTGAATCAAGCCGCGAAGATAAGCATCTCTGTCAAGTTTTTAGAAGAAAGTCGTACAGAGATTACCAAAGTACTGTAGTCACCAGTACCGTTATATAGTTCCTTTTTTTGGGTAGGGATATACATAAAAGTGGCAACCTAATGCTCTAAAGAATAAAAGTCATTATTTGTAGGAAGGCGATCTTTCCGAACATAAAGCTTGTTATTATCCTTTGTTGATACCAATTGATATTTAGCTTTTATATAATTACGTAATTCTGGAAAACTCATACATCCCTGAGTTGCCGTATCCTGAACCCAGCAAGAATTAGGCCCTACTGCATCCACAATAATTGCTGGTTTGTTTTCCTTTAAATCTTTAATATAGCGATCTCGATAATCTTTACGACTTTCATGATTGAAAATACTTCGGATGGTATGATTTTCACAAGCACCTTGTGGCATTTGTGTTTCAACATAATATTGGCAATTCCATCCCCAGACTGCTAAATAATCTCCAGGTTTTTTATAATTCATTATTTCCAAACCAGTAACTGTAAATGGTAAATTTTGATTAGTATGATTAACAGTTGAAAATTTATTTAAGGCTTTGTTTTCTTTAAAATGATATAGCGATAGTCCGATTAATATCATATAGCAAAAGCTTATAAAACTCACTGGTAGATATATCTTGATTGGGTTAATGTTATTATAAAAAATTCCTAACAATAAACCAGTTGGGATTATCATAAAAAGTAGATAATGAGGGTATCCGGAGCCTGTTCTGGTTATTGCTAGTATTCCAAATATGAAATAAAAAACAGCAAAAATCAATAAATGGTTAAATAATTTTATAGTATGAACAGAAATTAATAAAACCACGATTAATGGAGCTAATAAAAGTAAAAAATCAACCGAAAATCTATACTGATAGGGTAATATAATGATATTGCTTAGCCAGCTTTGATTTTCATTTCTATAAGTAAAATTTGCTTTTATGTAAAAATTAATAAAATCATCAAATATATTAGCATAGTAGAGAATACTAATGAATATAATCCAGCAGATACTATAAGTCGCAGTAAAAATTATAAAATGTTTTGATGACCTATTTTTTATAAATAGATACAAAAGATAAACAAGGTTAACAAATAAAAGCGGAAGTGATTGAATTTTCCCGAAAGGTACAGCAAAAGAAAGAATAGCTAAAGCAATAATGTACAAAAAATTATTGCCTAATAATTTTTTGTTAGATAGTAAATATAATGTAAATCCTAGTAAAGTAACAGGGAGATGCTCACTTGAATAATGTACGAAATCATTGTATTGTGTAAATGAATAAAATAGTATAATGGGGTAAGAAACTAACAAAGCAGTCTTTTTATTGAACAAGTTTTGTAAACTTTTGAAAATACAGATTAAAGTAATGGATACTAGTGTAACAGAGCCCAGATGAGAAGCAATATAATTAAACTTACCAATAACCAGATAAGGCAAAATTAGAAAATAACTCCCGAGAGGACCTCCCGTTGTACCATCTACAGAATGCCAATAAACAGGGTCTTTCAACAGGGTTATAGCCTGAGTAAGCATTTGACTCTCATCAACATCAATTTCTCGATTAAACAAAACGATGGGTAGCCTCATGTATAGTAACATACATAAAGAGGCTAATAGAAAAATAGAAACCTTTGGGTTTTGTTTAAGTGTGATATATAAACCTATTCCGAATGCGATCAAATAACCTATTAACCAGTATATTTTAGGATTAGCATCGAAACATAATATAGATTCCATTCAAAAATAGTTTTATGATAATAGAGCAGAAATAAAGCAAGAATGTAAGAATATAGCCCTGATGATTTGTAGAAACTATAACTATATTTGAACATACCTGCCATACAAAAATATGATTTCATCTTTTGAAAATCAAAATTATGGGCTGCAAGAATAGGTATATATGAGTTACCGGTTAAAGAAAATCAAGTTTTAAGAAAGCTTAAAAGAGGCTACAAGCAGAGATTTGACACAAAAACAAAATCTCACCGGTAACGTTCATATATTAGCGTATTATTACCAGCTCCATAAAGTATGCTGCAAAACACAGGGGAAATCTTATCTTTTTTCCAAAGAAGACTAACCAATATTAGCCCGCGTAATAAGTCCCTGGTCTTACTGTCTCTGCCAAAAGAACAGTTCCTTGATCTACATGAATTAGATTTTCTTCAAGGCCAATCTTCTTTTCACATTATCAAGGGCCTGATTGCTGCTAAAAATTCCTTACCTCTTTGCCAGGTTCTGGACAGCCGCTCTGAGAAAAATAATGAAATTTCGAACCAACTGCGTCGGATTAGCCGTACAGCTCAGTTCATTGAAGCAGAACGAGGCTCTGAGGATCTGCATATAGGCTGGCCTATAGTACAAGGAAAATTTACGAATGGGGCTGTTGTAAGGGCACCTTTATTATTTTGGCCGGTGACACTACGCAACGAGAAGAACCATTGGTATTTGGAACACCGCGATGAACCTCTTACGATCAATAAGTCGCTGTTACTTGCCTTCTCGTACTATAACCAGGTATCAATTTCAGATGAAATTCTTGAAATGGACTTTGGCGAGTTTTCAAAAGATGCTCTTGTCTTCCGGACGCAATTGTATGACTGGTTAAAAAGAACACCTTTAGAACTAAACTTTAATTCTGATCTTTTCGAAGATATATTAACTTTTTTTCCACGATTAAATAAACCCGACCTGGAGCGTCTTGAACATACAGGAGAATTAAAACTGTATCCTCAGGCAATATTGGGAATTTTTCCGCAGGCGGGCTCTTATTTGGTTCGTGATTATGAAAAATTGCTTAATATCTATTCAAATACAGAGCTGTTTAAATATATACAATCAGCAAATAAATGGGTTGATGTAAAAGAGGCTGATATTTTTACGTGTTTTCCCATTGATGCTTCCCAGGAAGCATCAATTCGGCGGGTAAAATCTGGAGAATCAATTGTTGTACAAGGACCTCCTGGCTCCGGAAAATCGCAGTTAATATGTAATCTAATCGCCGACTATATAGCTCGAGGTAAAAAAGTATTAGTTATAAGCCAGAAGCGAGCAGCTCTGGATACGGTGTATGAGCGTATTAAACAGGCAGGCTTAACGAATTTTGTCGCCAATCTGCATGATTTTAAACACGACCGAAGCACACTTTATACCCAAATTACTACCCAGATTGATTTGATAGACGATTATAAACGCTTGGATACAAGTTTAGATGCTATTTTGCTCGATCGGGAATATATAAAGAATGCACGCCAGATCGATATGATTCAAACAGAGTTACAAAACTTCAAAACAGCCCTTTTTGATACAAAAATCTGTGGTATATCTGCTAAAGAATTATATCTAAATTCAGAACCTGATGGTGTTAATCTTGATGATATTTATCTGGATTTTAAATTAAATGAAATAGATGATTTTTTGCAGAAACTGAGACGTTACGAAGCATATCAAATCCGACTAATGGGTAATGATATTTGGAAAGATCGTGTCGATTTTAGTAAATTCTCGTGGAGTGATTTTAATACAATAAAAGAAAGCATTATTTCTATACCTTCTTTTAGGGGTCAACTGGTTGAACAAACAGAGTTAATTCTTAAAAGACAAAGTAATTGGCAGGAAATAGAAACGTTTTCTGAAAAAATAGATTTCTGGAAGTTATCTATACTGTCTACAAATGAAACAGTTGGTCAATTCGTATTTAGATATGATCAAGTGTCGAGAATTTCTTCCGATTTTATAAATAAAGGGATAGTAACTAATAACCAGTCAGAACTTCAAGGATTATCTCTCCGCCTTAATAAAGCATTGCAAGCTAGATCATCTTTTTTTTCCTGGATTTTATATACGGACAAAGATTACATTCGAAATGAAACCGATAAATACGGACTTTCTCTTGATTTTTCGGATTTGTTAAAACTCAATGAAAGACTCCTGAATCGTATTGAAGCGGAAGAATTTTTAAGCCAGTATGGTAAGCAGTTTGGAGTTTTACTTTTAAATGAAATATGGAATATTTCTCTTCAAAACTGGAATAATTTTGCTAACGATATTCAAAAAGCTATTGATTTATTTAAGTTAATTAGAAAAGATAAATTTAGCTTTGAATTATTTGAGCAGTCTGATTCTTGGGATGATTATCAAAATCGAATAAAAAAACTTATCTGTATCAATGATGCGTTTTTAGCAAAGAATCAGGAATGGCTCACTTTTTTAAAACCATCTCAGATTAATCAGATTTTGACCCATTCAAACAGTAATGCTTTTGTGGCAGATCTTGAAAGAGATTTTGATATTATTCAGGAAGCAGATGTTTTAACCAGCCAATTTAGCAGAGAAGAACGTGAAGTGATAAGCCGTTTGCCAGAGCATCATCTGGCAGATACGTTTATTAACTCGTTGTCTCTAGCTTGGCTAGAACACCTGGAGCGAGCGTATCCGATTCTGCGTAGTGTTTCCAGCTTGAAAATGGAGCAGCTAGAGACAGATCTGCAACAGGCAATACAGCGAAAGCAGGAATTGGCCAGTGAAATTGTAATGATGCAACTACGCAAACAAACGTATCAATCCATTGAAACGAATCGGTTGGGTAATGTCATGACTTACCGGGATTTGCGGCATCAAGTAACTAAAAAACGTCTTATATGGCCTGTAAGGCAGGTATTAACGAATTATTTGACAGAAATTTTTCAACTGATTCCCTGTTGGCTGGCGTCACCCGAAACCGTCTCAGCCATTTTTCCTTTAGAAGAAAAGCCCTTTTTTGATCTGGTCATTTTTGATGAGGCTTCTCAGTGCTTTGCTGAATTGGGCCTACCAGCCATGAGCCGGGGTAAGCAGGTGGTTATTGCAGGAGATAGCCAACAATTACAGCCTTCTGATTTGTACCGTATTCGTTTCGAAGAAGATACAAAAGAGTTGCCGGAACTAGAAGTCAATAGTTTGCTGGAATTTGCAGCCCGTTTTTTACCACAAACCCTCTTAGAAGGTCATTATCGCAGTAATTCTCTTGATTTGATCGATTTTTCGAATCAACATTTTTACCAAAACCGCTTACGGTTATTACCTGATTATCAGGAAATGAATAAACGTCAGCCGGCTATTCGTTATGTAAAGGTGGAGGGGCTCTGGCAAAATCAGACCAATGAAGCAGAAGCCGAACGGATTCAGAAACTTATTAATGAGTTAACGTATTCTGATCCAGAGTCTTCCATTGGCATTGTGACTTTTAATTACCCCCAACAACGTTTATTGGAAGAACAGGTAAGTGTGCCCGAAAATACGTTTATCAAAAATCTGGAAAATGTTCAGGGAGACGAGCGGGACATTATCATTTTTTCAATTGGATATGCTCCTGATGAACGTGGGCGGATAACCGCTCAGTTTGGCTCTTTGAATCAGGTGGGTGGAGAAAATCGCCTGAATGTAGCCATTACGCGGGCTCGCAAACGGATTTACGTTGTGACAAGCGTATGGCCAGAACAACTGCACGTAGAAGATACCAGTAATGAAGGCCCTAAGTTATTAAAAGCGTATCTGGAATTTGCCCGTAAGGTTTCTGATGGCCAATATCAGCCTAAACCCCGACCTCAGCAGGGTATTCAATCCAGTAGCTTATTAAAAGACCAATTAAAACGTGAACATCCCAACTGGGTAGAGGAAGTTCCCTTTGCTGATTTGGTTGAAAAGACAGATGAGCATTACCTCAGGCTTTTTCTGACGGATGACGACGCCTTTTATCAGAGTGATAATCCCAAAGAACCTCATGCGTATCTGCCCCTGAGTTTGAAAGCCAAAGGGTGGCCTTATCAGCGGCTATGGAGCAGAGAATGGTGGAAGCGGAAAGCGAACTAGATTAATATTTTACCTGAATGCCGTGATAATTGGGCTGCTCATTATAATCTTTCCGTAGTGGGTGGCCGTTCCAGTCTTCTGGTAAGAAAATACGGCGTAAATCAGGATGTCCGGCAAATTGAATACCCATTAAATCAAAGGCTTCCCGTTCGTGCCAATCGGCTGTACGCCAGATGGTACTGACACTAGGAATTACCGGTAAAATGCCTTGTTCAGGCACTCGCGGAAGTACAACTTTTAAGCATAATCCATGCTCAAAAAGAATAGAGTAGAGGTTGTAAACAACTTCTATAGTATTGGTAGATGGACCGTTATCTATACCGGTTAAACAAGAAAGAGAGTCAAAATAAGTTTGCTCCGAGTCGTGTAAAAACCGGCAAATTTCCACTAATCGATTTGCCGGAATCTGGATATAAGGCATTAATCCATTTTCTTCTCCAGCCAGGATGGCATCTGGCCCGAAGTGGTCCGTCAGCAGGGAATGAAGTTCATGAAAAGTCATGGAAGTAATAATTAAGCGGTTTCAACGGACTCAAGAGCAGGCAATAATTCAAGAAGAGCAGTAGGTTCCTGAAGACTTTCATGCCTGATTTTCTCCTGAAGCTTTAAAATCGCTCCGATCAATGCTTCAGGACGCGGCGGACAACCTGGTACATAGACATCAACCGGGATAATCCGATCCACTCCTTTCACAACGTGATAACCATGTTCCCAGTATGGGCCGCCGCAGTTTGAGCAACTTCCCATAGAAATAACGTAGCGGGGTTCAGGCATTTGTTCATACAAACGCCGAAGCCGGTCGGCCATTTTAAATGTAACAGTTCCAGAAACAATCATTACATCCGACTGCCGGGGTGAAGGGCGGGGGAAAATACCAAAGCGTTCCAGGTCATAACTTGAAGCGAACGTTTGCATCATTTCAATGGCACAACAGGCCAACCCAAAGCCCATTGGCCACAATGAATTAAGGCGGGCCCAATTGAGTAAATCCTCAGCTGTGGTTAAGACAATGCCTCCTTCACCTGACTTAAAACGGCTATCAAGTAAACTATTCATTCGTATTTCTTATTAACTGATCCGTATAGATCTGACGGAATTTTGCTCTGAACAGTGGCAACATTTGGTTTTGGCCGAGCCCAGTCGAGATGCCCTTTTCGCCAGGCGTAGGCTAAGCCTAAGGCCAGAATACCGATAAAAATAAACATTTCTGTTAACGAAAACCAACCCCAGAGGCCGTTGGTTTCTCTAATGAGCGATTCTTGTCCGAATACGGTAGCCCATGGAAAAAGGAAAACAAGTTCTACGTCAAAAAGCAGGAAAATCAGAGCAATACTATAAAAACGGATGTTAAATTGAATGTTAGCATTTCCAAGTGGTTCTTCACCAGATTCATACGTGGCTAGCTTTTCAATATTAGGGCGAGCTGGACGAATCAGCCGGGCAATACCTAACATGGCTACCAGAAAAATAACGGCAGTAATAAAGAATAGAAGGATATAACCAAAATCAGAGATCATAATTTATTTGGTGGTTGATTAGGATTGGTGCGGGTTGGAGTGCCTTTTCTTTGTTTCAGACGCTGGTCTGCCGCGGTCAGGCTGTCTAAAACGCCCTGATAAATTTCTTTAAAATCGTTGGCCTGGGTTACATAATAGCGATAACTGCTTCGATACGAACCCGTATCAGCCTCATATTTTTTAAGAATTTTATTTTCTAATGCCTGAAAAACCACCATAGAAGAATCCTGACTTCGCAAGTGGTAATTAGATACTTGCTGCTCGGCTAAATGAATATCCTTCAAAATTAGAACCATACGGTCTTTATCGATCAGGCTTTCGGGTGGCTTCTGACCGTTCGAACAACTCAGGCTGATACTCAGCCCAATAAAAAGGAGAATTTTTTTCATCTTTTATCGTAAGGCAAAGTTAGGTAGTTTTGGCGGAAGGAAATATTTTCGGCATCATTCGTCATGTACCATTTTTCAGCGTAAAGCAATAACGTATTAAACACGCCTATGGTGTCACCTTACGAATGAAGGTTTTTTCCTCTGTTCTCAAACTGGTTAAACCTTATGAATGAGATACTTGCTAAACTTCGAAAGTACGAAATCCGAATTCGCAAAGCTGTGAATTCGCATGTGCACGGTAACTTTCGCTCTGTTTTTAAGGGCTCTGGTTTGGAATTTACTGATTTACGAGAATATCAATATGGAGATGATATCAGGCTAATAGACTGGAATGCTTCATCAAAAGGGCACGGGCTATTCCTGAAAATCTTCAAAGAAGAGAAAGAACAAACCGTTTTTTTCGTGGTGGATGTAAGTGCTTCTCAGGAAATTGGCCGTGAAGAACGCTCTAAATTAGATACCACCAAGGAAATTTGCGGAGTACTGGCACTTTCGGCCATGCAGGAGGCCAGTCACGTAGGCTTATTTTGCTTTTCAGATCAGAAAGAGCGATACATTCGCCCGGCGAATAGTATGAAGCATGGCTACCAAATGATTCTGGAATTATTCCGTTTGAAGACAGTATCATTAAAAACCAATTTGTCGGAGGCTATTTTATTTACCCTTAACCGATTGCACCGTAAAAGCGTGGTTATTTTAATCTCTGACTTTATCGATACTGGCTATGAGCAAAACCTAAAAGCCCTCGCCCGTAAGCATGACTTAGTAGTTATTCATTTGTACGATGATCGGGAAGTGAAAATGCCGCGGTTAGGAATTATTCCAGTATATGACAAGGAAAGCCGGAAAACCATGTGGATTAATACCTCTTCCAATCAGTTTCGTAAAACAATGCGGGATGTTTTTGAGGTTAATCAGCAAGGCCTGGAAAAACTTTGCAAACAATATAAAGCGAATTATCTGGCGGTGAATACTCAGGAAGATTACGTCCCTAAACTTATTAAGCTTTTTCGAGTTCGATAGACCTATTTAAAGAATGAGTTGGCGTGGTGGCTTAATTATCTTATGGTTTTTCCCTGGTTTAGTATGGGGACAAAAACTTCCTCAGGGAAAATTTCTGGTGGATAGTTTTAAAATAGGCAAGCCTTTTCAGTATACATTGAGTTACGTGCATGATCCGAAATTAGATATTTTTTTTCCGGACTCAACCTACGATTTTACACCATTTAAACTATTACAACGAAGATTTTTCACCACTCATACTAATGAGAAAGGTAGCCTGGATAGTGCTGTTTATACCTTCGTTTTATTTGACAAAGTTGCTACCCATCATTTTAAACTACCGATATACACACTAGTAGGGAAAGATTGCACGCTAACATATACGAATGAAGACAGTATCTATGTCCAGTCGCTGTTAAAAAATAAAAGTGTGCCAACGATCTTAAAGCAAGATACCCAGCTTATCCCGCTGGAGCCACAGATCAATTTTACTTTATACCTATTTGTTATATTAGGATCAATCGTACTGGGAGCATTAATTAACTGGCTATTTGGGCAAGCGATTAGTCGACGCTGGCGGCAGTTTCAGTTATGGCGTAGATACCTAGAGTTCCGCAGTACATACCAACGGTACATTCGTGGGGCAGGAGAGCCCAGACAGGCCGTAACCAATGTAGAACGGGCTGTATCCCTATGGAAACGTTATCTGGAACGCCTGGAGGGAAGACCATTTACAACCTTTACTACTAAAGAAACCCTGGAGCAATTCCCTCAGGAACTAGAGCTAGGCTCAGCTTTACGGGAAACCGATGCAGTTGTATACGGCGGAGTTGCCTCACCACAGACTCAGGAATCGTTGCGAATTTTGAGAGATCTGGCTATCCGAACATATCTGCGGCATCGTCAGGACGTTTTAAACAAAACAACCGCCTGAATAACGTCCCTCCTCCTTATATATATAGTAGAGGAAAAGAGTTTAACCTAATTAATACAAATGATTGACTGGTTTTCGCTCAAGTGGTTCAACATTAATACCTTACTAGGTTATCATTGGGCGGTACCTTATTTCTTATATACCATCCCACTTATTCCTTTATTGTTTCTACTGCGATCTGTGTTTCACAGTAAAGAAAGACAACGTCTCCATGTAGCGTTTCTCAATAAAGATATAAAAGGAAGCTGGACCCGTTATTTACGTTTTTTACCAGCAATATTGATGGGAGCGGGGATTGCACTGATTTTACTGGCACTGGCCCGGCCACAACAGTTTTCAGAATTGGAGCAACGTTTTTCCGAGGGAATTGAAATAGTTCTGGCTCTGGATGTTTCTGACTCCATGCTGGAAAAAGACTTGCAACCCAATCGGCTTGAATCAGCCAAGAAAGTGGCAATAGATTTTATTCGAGGACGTTTTCAGGATAAAATTGGGCTAGTCGTTTTTGCGGGGGAATCGTTCTTTCTCTGCCCTCTCACCACCGATTATAATTTGCTTCAACAACAGATTTCAAGTATTAAGCCAAACATTGTTCTTACTGCCGGGACGGCTATTGGTTCAGCACTAGCAAATTGTATCAACCTAATGCGAGACACTAATGCTAAAACTAAAGTGGCGATTCTGCTGAGTGATGGAGACAATACAGCTGGTAATTTAGATCCTATAACCGCCGCTCAGCTAGCCCAGGTATATGGAGTTAAAGTATATACAATAGCCATCGGGGAAAATAATACAACTACTACCGCAGAAGGGCTGGCAACAAAAACCATCGATGCAGAAGCCCTGCAGAAAATTGCTAATGTTAGTAATGGGCAGTTTTTCCGGGTAGCAGATACGAAATCCTTACGAAATGTGTTTAACCAGATTAATCAACTCGAGAAAATAGAAATAAAAAGTACACGTTATCGGGAAACGAAAGATTTTTATCAGATCTATCTACGCTGGGCTATTGTGTGTCTTTTATTAGCTTTTGCTACAAAATGTACCTTTATCGCAAATATTCTTGAGGATTAGGAAAGTGACTGATAAACAAGCCTTTTAATTGTAATTAATCTTGTAAAATGTTGAATTGAGAAATAATTCATAAGAAATTATTGAATTTCTTGGTATAAATAGCTTTGAAATCACGATTTCTTAGTATTTTCACTAAATCTTTCGGTTAAAAGCAATGCCAGCAGAAAGCACAAGCATTGCTTATACTAAAGGAAACCTCCTTTAGGCGTGTGAACTGCGGATATGTTTTTACATTAGTTAGAATGCTTAGGCCTTTTTATAATAACGCCGTTTTAGAAGCGGGACTCGACGAAGTAGGGAGAGGATGTTTAGCAGGGCCAGTAGTAGCAGCAGCGGTCATTTTACCCGTCGATTATCGCAATGAACGATTAAACGACTCTAAGCAACTAACCCGGACTGAACGAGAAAAACTGTATTTGGAAATTGAACGTGATGCCATTGTCTGGGCGATTGCTGAGGCATCACATGAAGAAATTGACCAGATTAATATTTTGAAAGCAAGTTTTCTGGCTATGCATCGTGCGGTTGAGCAACTAGTACCACAACCCGAACATCTATTAGTAGATGGCAATAAGTTTAGTTCTTATCCACTTATTCCTCATACTTGTATTGTGAAGGGAGATGGCCTATATGCATCCATTGCGGCGGCCTCGGTATTAGCGAAAACCTACCGGGATCATCTAATGGAGAAATTGGCTCTGGAATACCCCATATTTGGCTGGGAACGGAATGTAGGCTATCCAACTCCCTATCACTTGAAAGCAATTCAGGAATTCGGAGTGAGCCCCTGGCATCGAAAAACATTTGCAGGGGTCAAAGAAAAAATTAGCATTGAAGGTCAAAAAGTGATCTCTGAAAAGTCCTGATTTAGTCGATTTTTTTAGGGATATGCTTGGAATAGTCCAATATTTTGTCGGTCGTGCAAAAATTTTCACAAATTCTTAACGTACAGATTGTAAAAATTTACAGTAGATTTGCTGAATCACTACCCGGTTTTGTGGATTGAAAACAAAATTTTCTTTTGTAGTAGTCAAGAACATCAAATTTTATTTTTATTTACAAAAACAAACCAACAGTTTCACTAAACCCTAAAATTACCAAACTAATGAGTAACACTACCAAGACCCCTACTCCCGCTGCTAAGCCTGCTGCTGCTCCGAAGAAGAAGTCAGGGGGCATTCCTTCCGGTCTGATCATTGTTCTCTTGGCGGTGGTGGCCCACTTAATTTACTATCTGTATTTCGGTAGCGGTAGTCACTTCGAAGGTGGAAGCAATGAAAACGAACCTCTACCAGGTGATTATTTTGGCATCGTTTACAAAGGTGGTTGGATTGTACCTATCCTGATGACTTGCTTCTTAACTGCTTTAACTTTCTCTATTGAGCGTATCTTTACGCTAGGGAAAGCTACAGGTACTGGTAGCGTTGATGACTTCGTACGTAAAGTACAAACCTTGTTAAACTCAAACGATATCGCTGCTGCGATGAAAGAGTGCGACAAACAAAAAGGTTCAGTTGGTAACGTAGTAAACTCTGCTTTGAGAAAATATCAGCAGTTAACTACTGACACTGAATTAGACAAAGAACAAAAGCTGGTTGCTTTAAGCAAGGAAATCGAAGAGGCTACTTCTCTAGAAATGCCTATGCTTGAGAAAAACCTTACCATCATTGCAACTCTGGCTTCTGTATCTACACTGATCGGTCTGTTGGGTACGGTAATGGGTATGATCCGTTCATTCGCTGCAATGGGTCAATCAGGTGCCGCTGACTCTTCAGCTCTGGCAAGTGGTATCTCTGAGGCTTTGATCAACACAGCCCTTGGTATCGGTACATCTGCTATCTGCTTGATCGGTTACAACTACTTTACTAGCAAAATTGATTCTCTGACCTACAACATCGATGAAATCGGTTTGAGCATCTCTAATAACTTTGCTTCTCACTACTAGGCGTTACTACCGGTAATAACCTTACCAAAGCAGAACTATTAAATTTCTTCCAGGAAAGGAATATTTCTGAATAACGAAACGTTTAGTTGTAAAATAAATCAAGGAGCAAGCAATGGCAAAAGTTCAAGTAAAACGCCACGGGGTGTCGATGGATATGACTGCCATGTGCGACGTAGCTTTCTTGTTGTTAACATTCTTTATCTTAACAGCAAAAGTTCGCCCGCAGGAAGCAGTTCAGATCACCACTCCCAACTCAGTAGCTCAGGAGCCACTGACTGCTGTTGACGTGATTACCGTATTGGTTTCTAATGAAGGCAAAGTCTTCATGGGAGTAGATAATCACCCGGTACGTCTTGGAATGCTGGAACAAATGGGTAAGCGTTACAATGTTTCGTTCACTCCAGCGGAAATGGAAGCATTCAG